>JAYUAM010000823.1:0-1186 GCA_043741295.1 Acidimicrobiia bacterium | reverse complement strand
CGAAGCTGCGCCATCCGTAGAGCACGTGCTGGCCCGGGTCGACGTAGGTGAGCGCGAGCTGTTGCAGCAGCCCGACGGAACCACAACCGACGGCGACCTGTTCGACGACGAGGCGCAGGTGCGCGGCGATGGCCTCCCGCACGGCGGTGGCGCGATGGTCGGGGTAGCGCGGCGCCAGTGAGCCGGCGCGGGCGAGGGCGTCGGCCACTGACGGCAGCGGGTCGAACGGGTTCTCGTTCGAGGCGAGCTTGATCGCCTCGTCGAGATCGTGTTCGGCCATCGCCGCCTCGGCCGACTTGCCCGGCTTGTAGGCCGGCAGCGCGGCGACGGACGCTCGGGGGCGGGGAACGGCATCGCTCATGGCCGCACAGCATTCCCCATCGCGCACCGTGCCGTCAGGCCCCATCGAACAGGTCGCGGTCAGGCCGAGGCCCGCCCGGGGCCCTGAGCGGCGAGCCATGTCGCTTCGGTGTGGCCCATGGGGGTCGACGGTGGCGCGTTCGTCATCGGCCACATCTCCTCGGCGATGCGCCGGTAGTTGCCGCGCGCCCGGAGCTGACCGAGGATCGCGTAGAGCCCGAGGTTGATCCGTTGGATGATCACGAACGACGCCGGCACCGTGGCGTACTGGGCGATCGGCGAGTTGCGGTCGAACGTCTGTCGCACCGTGGCCGACGCGTACTCGGGCGACCACGTGACGACGCGGTCCTCGCCTACGGCGTCGTAGAAGTGTGAGAAGTACTCGCCGACGACATCGGTGGGTACCGGTGCGTCCCGTCGGAGCAGTCCGGCGGTCTCGAGGATTTCGCGGAACCGGCCCCAGTCGGGCGTGAGAACGGCTGAAGTGATCATCGCGATGAACGTGTCCATCTCGTCGTCGGTGAAGTGCTTCACGAGACCGAAGTCGAGGAACGTGACGCGACCGTCCGGGTTGAACAGGTAGTTGCCCGGGTGCGGGTCGCCGTTGAACGCACCGAAGCGGTAGAGCGAGCGGAACACGAAGCGGAAGATCGACTCGGCGGCCAGATCACGTTGCTCCTGGCTCCACGTGAGCACCTCGGCCCACGGCGAGCCGGTGGCCAGCTCGGTCGTGAGCACGCGGCGGGTCGAGAGCGCGTCGATGACCTCGGGCACGTGGATGAACGGGTGCCCTCGGTAGAAGTCGGCGAACTGGCGCTGGTTGGCC
>JAYUAM010000822.1:0-1186 GCA_043741295.1 Acidimicrobiia bacterium | reverse complement strand
CGCGCCGTCCCAGAAGGCGGCGTGGTTGCGGGCGTGGTCGTCGATGTTGCCGACGCAGATGTTGAAGGCGATGCGGCGGAACAGCTCGCGCAGCGTGGCATCGGGTTCGGTGAACCGACGCCGTACGTTCTCGGCGAGCGCCGTGTAGGTGGCGTGCCAGCCCCACCGCTCGTCGAGTCGCAGGATCGTCAGCGCGGAGACGAGCATGCGCCGCTGCCCGGCCACCGGTGTGCGGTCGAACCGCTCGACGAGCAGCACGTCGGTGTCGCGGCAGCGGATCACCTCGGTGTTCGCTACGTCGATACCGACCCGCCGTGCCAGTTCCATCGCCAGACCCTCGGCATTCACCACGGGGTACGGATCGGACCGGCGCGAGAACTTGGCGATGAGCTTCCGGTTCCCGTCACCCTCTAGCTGCACCTTCGGCCGGGCGCCGCCCAACGACGAACCGTGCAGCAGCGCGCGTTCGAGCACGGGGTCGAACGGCAGCCCGGCATCGACGCGATCGGCGGCGGCGAGAAGCTCGTCCAACGGCGCGTGGGCGATGCGCGGGACGTACTCGGTTGGGCTCGCCTGGAAGTCGAGCGCCCCGACGCGATCGGAGCCCGATTCGAGCAGGTGGTCGAGCAGGCCGACCTGACCAACGTCGCGCTCGCTCTGGTGCGCGCCGAATCGCTTGCGCAGGATGAGCCGCTGCCCCCAGGCGTCCGGTCCGGCGTCGGAGATGCAGCCGGCGACCTGCATGCCGTCGAGCGGCGTGAGGACCTCGTCGCGCAGCGGAAGTTCAGGGAGGAACAGCGGTACCCGATCGGCCCGCGCCAGGTAACTGCGCCCGTACACGAACGTGACGGCATCGCCGGTCGCGTCGAGCCGGCCGGCCACGACCGGGTCGGTCGCGCCGGGCATCCAGACCCACACGTAGGCGCGGCGGGCGTCAGAAGTCATTGTCGGAGTCGCCGCGCCGCCGTGCGACGCGGCTCGGTAGCAGGGCGACCCGATCCTGCTCTCGACGAACGATCGCCGGAAGGCTCGTCGGATCGACGCCGAACAGATCGACACCGACCAGCGTGGCCACCTCGAAGGCCGTGCCGAGCGCGACGGTGGGGTCACCTTGCTCGATCTTGCGCAGTGTCTTCTGGTCGATGTGTGCCCGCTCGGCAAGATCCTTCGCCGTCGTGCGACGCGT
>JAYUAM010000821.1:0-1187 GCA_043741295.1 Acidimicrobiia bacterium | reverse complement strand
CGCTCGTGTTCGGTCGCACCGCACGGCTCGGCGGTTGGTCACACTCGCAGCTGCTCGCCGTGATGGGCGTGTACACGCTGGTCGGTGGCGTGGTGTCGACGTTCGTCCAACCCAACATGCAGAAGCTGATGGAGGACATCCGCCTCGGCACGCTCGACTACACGCTCACCAAACCGGCCGATGCCCAGGTGTTGGTGAGCGTGCGCCACCTCAACCTCTGGCACGCGCTCGACATCGTGCTCGGCGCGGGGGTGGTCGTGGTGGCGCTGACGCAACTGCGGTCGACGATGGGCGTCGGGCAGGCCGCGGCGTTCGCCCTCACGCTCGTTCTCGGCATGATCACCATCTACTGCTTCTGGCTGGCGATCACCACGGCGGTGTTCTGGGTGGTGCGGCTCGACGAGCTCACCAACCTCTTCGAAGGCGTCTATCGATCTGGCCAGTACCCGGTGGGCATCTACCCGACGTGGCTGCGCTTCGGTCTCACGTTCCTGGTGCCGATCGCCTTCGCCGTCACGATCCCCGCGCAGGCGATCACCGGACGACTGGCCGGCGGCACGCTCGGCGTGGCCATTGTCGTGACGGTCATAGCGTTCGTGGCGACGCGGTGGTTCTTTCGACGCGGGGTGCGCCGATACTCGGGTGCGTCCTCCTAGCCCGACGGGCGCGGCGTGCGATCCCCGGTCAGGTGAGCGCGGCGTACGTCCCCGCGGCGTTCATCGCGGCGTGGATGGGCTCGAGGATCTCGGTGAGGCGCCTCGCGCCGCGGTCGCCGACGGGCTCCCAGATGGGCGCACACAACCGGTCGGTGTCGGCCTCCAGCCGCTCCCGTTCCTGGCGTCCCAGGTCGGTCAGCTCACCATCGACATCGGCCCATCCTCGCGCCGCCAACCGGCCGATCGCCGCCGACCACTGCTCGTCGTCCCATTGCCGCGTCGCTCTGGCGACGCCCATGGGGAAGCGCCCCGTGGCGACCTGCAGGAGCAGGCAGTCGGCCGGTCCGACCTCGTTCACCACGAGGACGGCGATGTGCACGTCTCCTCTCCACTCACGCACGACCGCGACCTGCTGCCACAGGGCGACCAACGGGTCGTCGGGCAGGGCGACCGCGGCGTTGGCCGCGGCAAGTGGCTTGCCGGCGAGATCGAGCCCGGCGACCACTGGGTCGATGATCGACCGGGCCTCGG
>JAYUAM010000820.1:0-1188 GCA_043741295.1 Acidimicrobiia bacterium | reverse complement strand
CGCCGTCGGGCCCGGCATCGACTACGCCGTCGTCGAGCACGACGGCGCGCGCTACGTGCTCGCGGCGGCCCGCCTCGGCTCGTACGGCCGAGAGTTGGGTGTGGGGGAGTTGGGCGTCGGGGAGTTGGTTGTCGGGGAGCTCGACGGAGCCGTGGGGGCCGGGAACGTGAAGGGCACCGTTGCCGGCTCCGCGCTCGTCGGCCGCCGCTACGCGCCCCTGTTCCCGTACTTCGCCGACGCGCCGAACGCCTTCCGCGTCCTCTCGGCCGAGTTCGTATCGACCGAGGACGGCACCGGTGTCGTGCACCTGTCGCCCGGCCACGGCGAGGACGACCAGACCGTGTGCAACGCCAACGGCATCGACACGATCGTGCCGATGGACGGGCACGGCGCCTACACGAGCGAGATCACCGACTGGCCGGGCATCCACGTGTTCGACGCCAACCCGCTCGTCATCCGACGTCTCAAGGACCTTGGACGCGTGCTGCGTCACGAATCCTACGATCACTCGTACCCGCACTGCTGGCGTTGCGCCAACCCGCTCGTGTACCGCGCCATCTCGTCGTGGTTCGTGAAGGTCACCGCGTTCCGCGACCGCATGGTGGAGCTCAACCAGGAGATCCGCTGGGTGCCCGAGCACATCCGCGACGGCCAGTTCGGCAAGTGGCTCGCCAACGCGCGCGACTGGTCGATCTCGCGCAACCGTTTCTGGGGTTCGCCGATCCCGGTGTGGCGCAGCGACGACCCGCGCTACCCGCGCCTCGACGTGTACGGCTCGGTCGAGGAGCTGCATCGCGACTTCGGCGTGCACGTCACCGACCTGCACCGACCGATGGTCGACGACCTGGTGCGCCCGAACCCCGACGACCCCAGCGGTCAGTCGATGATGCGGCGCGTGCCCGAGGTGCTCGACTGCTGGTTCGAGTCCGGCTCGATGCCCTTCGCCCAGGCGCACTACCCGTTCGAGAACCGCGACTGGTTCGAGGACCACTACCCGGGCGACTTCATCGTGGAGTACATCGGTCAGACGCGAGGCTGGTTCTACACGCTGCACGTGCTCGCCACGGCGCTGTTCGACCGGCCGGCCTTTTCGACGTGCGTCGCCCACGGGATCGTGCTCGGCAACGACGGGCTGAAGATGTCCAAGAGCCTGCGCAACTACCCCGACCCGTACGAGATGTACGACAC
>JAYUAM010000819.1:0-3198 GCA_043741295.1 Acidimicrobiia bacterium | reverse complement strand
ATCCTTGCCAATGCCGCAGGGGGCGACGACACCGAACCCGGTGACGACGACCCGGCGACCGTCACGGCCGTCCACGGTGCTACCTCCACGAATGACGTTGTTGGAAAATAGAGCGGCGCCCGCCGGGCGCACGCCCGGGCGCGATCAGGTCAGAGCTTGTTGGTGACCAGCTCGTAGGCCTGGCCGACGGTCGAGATGCCTTCGAGCTCTTCCTCGGGCACCGAGACGTCGAACTCCTCTTCGAGGGCCATGACGAGCTCGACGAGATCGAGGCTGTCCGCATCGAGATCCTCGGCGAACTTCGCCTCGGGCACGACCTTCGACTCCTCGACGCTCAACACGTCGACGGCGCACTTGCGGAAGCGGGCGAACAGGGCTTCGTCCACGACGGACTCCTTGATTGGTGTGTAGTGGTGCTGCAGATGCAGGACGGCGACCAGCGCACGCCGGTTCGTCGTCGAACCCGAGCGTACAGGGTGTGGGTGATGCCGGCGGGGCCTTGCGTGCTGGCGCGCAGACCGGCGAGACGGCCGCTAGTGGCCCATCCCGAGGCCGCCGTCGACGGGGATGACGGCGCCGGTGATGTACGCCGCATCGGGCGACGCGAGGAAGCTGATCACACCGGCGATCTCGGAGGCCGAGGCGAACCGGCCGAGCGGTACCTGCTCGGTCATCTTCGCCTTCAGATCGTCAGAGAGCACCGACGTCATGTCGGTGTCTACCGGGCCCGGCGCCACGACGTTGACGGTGATGTTGCGGCTGCCCAGCTCGCGGGCGAGCGAGCGGGCAAGGCCGACGAGACCGGCCTTGGACGCCGCGTAGTTCGCCTGTCCGGCCTGACCCGACAGGCCGACGACGGAGGACACGAGCACGATCCTCCCCGTGCGCGCCTTCATCATCGAGCGGACGGCGCGCTTGGCGACGCGGTACGCGGCGGTGAGGTTCGTGTCCACCACCGAAGCGAAGTCGTCCTCCGACATCGTCATGAGGAGCTTGTCCTTGGTGATACCGGCGTTGGAGACGAGCACCTCAACCGGGCCGAGCGTGGCCTCCACCTCGCTGAACGCGGCGTCGACCTCGGCCGCCGACGTCACGTTGCACTTGATCGCGAGGAAGCCCTCAGGCGGGGGAGACGAGTGATAGGTGACCGCCACCTGGTGACCGTCGGCGGCGAACCGCTGGGCGACCGCGAGCCCGATGCCGCGCGAGCCGCCGGTGACGAGCACGATGCTCATCGCGACCGCCACTGCAGCACCATCGACGCTGCCGTCATGCCGGCACCGAAGCCGACGAGGAGCACGTAGTCACCGTCTTTCACACGCCCGTTGTCGAGCGCATCGGCGAGCGCCAGCGGGATCGAGGCCGACGACGTGTTGCCCGTGCGGTGGAGCACGATCGCCGCTTTCTCGATCGGGATGCCGAGCCGGTCGCACGCCGCCGCGATGATCCGCATGTTCGCCTGGTGGGGAACCACTAGGGCGAGCTGGTCGACGGTGATGCCGGCGGCGGCCAACGACTTCTGCCCGGAGTCGACCATGATGCGCACCGCGCGGCGGAACACCTCTTTGCCGTCCATGTGGATGAAGCCGCCGACGTCGGCGTCGAGGAACCGGCGGGCGTCGCCGTCGGCGTCGAGGTCCCAGCCGAGGATCATGCCGGGGCCGTCCGTCGCTTCGAGCACCACTGCGCCGGACCCGTCGGCGAACAGGATCGCCGTGTTCCGGTCGGTCCAGTCGACGATGCGCGACAACGTGTCGGTACCGATCACCAGCGCCTTTCGGGCACCCACGGCGAGAAACCCCTGGGCGGCGACGAGTCCGTAGGCGAACCCCGAGCAGGCGGCGTTCACGTCGAACGCGCCGCAACGCAGGCCGAGGTTGTGCTGAACGGTCGGCGCAGTGGCCGGAACGGTCTGGTCGGGCGTCGTCGTCGCGAGGATGAGCACGTCGATCTCGCTCGGATCGCAGCCCGCCATCTCGATCGCCTTGCGGCCGGCCTCGGTGGACAAGCTTGCGGTGCTGCCGCCGACGTGGCGTTGGGCGATGCCCGTACGATCACGGATCCACTCGTCGTTCGTGTCGAGCCCGCTGGCCCGCAGGTCGTCGTTCGTGACCACCTTCTCGGGCAGGGCGGCGCCCCATCCAGTGATGATTCCGCCACGCACGTTCGGGGGGATAGCAGGCATCAGACCGTCCTCAACCAGGCCACGGGCTGGCGGGCGGAGATCCGCTCGCCGTCCACGGCGATGTACGACTGGAGCACGCCGGTGAATGGCGAGCGCACCTCTTGTCCGGCGACGGTACCGAGCACGTCGCCGACCTCGAGGCGGGTGCCATCGGCGAGGCCCGAAGGCGTGAACACACCGGCGGCAGGTGACACGACGAGGCGCTCGGTGGCGAAGAGGTGCTCGCCCTCCAGTGCCTTACGAACCGGCTGACGGGCGCCGGACAGGAACTCGAGCAGCTTGTCGAGCTCGTCAGGCGTGGCGACCGAGATGGTGCGGGCGTCGTCGAGCGACCGCTTAGCCATGCCGGTGAGCACGCCGCCGGGTCCGAGCTCGAGGTAGTCGGTGACGCCTGCGTCCGACAGCGTGATGAGGCACTGCTTCCACCGCACCGGCGACGAGAGCTGGGCCGAGAGCAACGTCGTCCACTCGTCGCCCCGATCGTGGGCGGCGGCGTCGACGTTCGAGACGATCGGAACCTCGGTGTCGCGCAGGTCGGCCTCGGCAAGAGCCTTGCGCAGGCGGTCGCGGGCGGGGGCCATGAACGGCGTGTGGAAGGCGCCGGAGACCGGGAGCGGCATGACCTTCTTGGCGCCCAGCTCCTTGGCCCTGATGGTCGCCGCCGCGACGCCGTCGGCGGAGCCGGCGATGACCACCTGGCCGGGAGCGTTGAAGTTGGCGACCCACACGTCGTTGTCGGCGAGGCGGCAGGCGATCTCGACATCGTCGTCGTCGAGCCCGAGCACCGCAGCCATCGTGCCCGGGTTCTCGAGGCCGGCGTCGTGCATCGCCTCGGCGCGCTCGCAGACGAGACGCACGCCCTCGTCGAAGCTGAGCGCACCCGACGCCGTGAGGGCGGTGTACTCGCCGAGGCTGTGGCCGGCGCACAAGGACGGCTCGACGCCGAGGCGTTCGACGGCGTCGAGCACCATGAGGCTCGACACGAACGTCATCAGCTGGGCGTTGCGGGTGTC
>JAYUAM010000818.1:0-1190 GCA_043741295.1 Acidimicrobiia bacterium | reverse complement strand
TTGCCCGACGAGCTGTTCGCCGTCGGCTACGGCGAGGGGGCGAAGATCTCGACGCAGCTCGCCCGGCGAGTGTGGCGCGACCTCGGCCGCAACGGCTCGGTCGTGTCCGACCGGGCACACGGCGAGCTGTGGGAGACGACGGTCGCCCAGGCCGGCGATGCCGGCATCATCACCGCCCTGCTGTCGTCGCACGACGGCTCGGCGTTCGCCGCCCATCCCGAGGCCGAGCGCCGCATCGTCGCAGAACTCGAACGGGCCTTCCCCGGTGCCGCCGGGCTGGCCGGAGCACAGACGCGCACCGACTGGTCGAACGACGAATGGTCGCTCGGCACGTACGTCGCATTCGCGCCCGGCCAGCTCACGCGCACGTGGCCGCTGATGCGTCAACCGCACGGACGCGTGGTCCTGGCCGGCGAGCACACCGACGCCTTCGCGGGCTTCATGGAAGGCGCGCTCCGATCCGGTCGCCGCGCCGCCGAGCTGGCGATCGAGGTCTCGGCCGACACGTCGCCCTAGGGCAATCTTCGGAGCGAGGCTGCTCGTATCGTGGTGGTGATGACGAACCTCCGCTCGACTGCCGCGACGCTCGGCACCCTCGTCCTCCTGGCCGCATGTTCGAGCACGTCGTCGCGCTACGGCGCTTCCGCTAACGCGTCGTCGACGGTCGGGTCGGCGAGCACGACCTCGCCTGCCGGCACGACGTCGACCGGCGCGACGACAGCGTCCGCCCTCGGGACGCATCGGATGGACGCGGTCACGGTCGACGGCACGGTCATCGACTTCGCCGTGGTCGAGCCCGACGGGTTCAAGGCGGGCGACGTGCACCCGGTCCTGCTCGCCATGCCGCCCGGCGGGCAGGACCGCCAGACCACCGAGGATGTCGTCGACCGCCGATGGGCGGCCGAGGCGCGCCGGCTCGGGTGGGTCGTGATCTCGCCCGTCGCGCCCGCGAGCGGGCTGTACTACGAGGCCGCTTCGGCCCGCCTGATCCCCGGCCTGCTCGACGCCCTCGCTGCCCGCTATCCGGCCGAAGGCGGCAAGCCGCACCTCGCCGGCATCAGCAACGGCGGGCTCAGCGCGTTCCGGATCGCGCTCGACCACCCGGACCGGTTCCTGTCGCTCTCGACGCTGCCCGGCTACCCGCCGGAACCGGCCGACGCAGCCCACCTCGACGTGCTCAAGGCGATGCC
>JAYUAM010000817.1:0-7525 GCA_043741295.1 Acidimicrobiia bacterium | reverse complement strand
AGCCATCGTCGAATACGAGCGAGGACTCTGATGCACCACCTGCTGGCCTTCGGGTGGTTCCCTGAGATCAAGGGCATCACCGTCGTCCTCATCGCCGTCGTGACGATGATCGGCGGCGCCTACCTCATCCTCGCCACGAACGTCGGCGGCCGGCTCGGCCTGCTCGTCATCATGGCCGGCCTGTTCGGCTGGATGGCGAGCATGGGCCTCATCTGGTGGTCCTACGGCATCGGCCTCAAGGGCCGCGAGCCGTCGTGGAAGCCCAGGGAGA
The DNA here is from genome assembly GCA_043741295.1 of Acidimicrobiia bacterium. Classification (GTDB taxonomy): domain Bacteria; phylum Actinomycetota; class Acidimicrobiia; order Acidimicrobiales; family Ilumatobacteraceae; genus JAYUAM01. Next base: position 7,254 of record JAYUAM010000817.1, on the reverse strand, counting down.
TCGTCACCGCCGAGCTCTCGCTGGCCCGCACCGATCAGGCCCGGGACCCGAACCTGCTCACCGCCACGGTCGAGCAGCGCGTCGACGGCTGGATCAGGCTGAAGGACGACGATCCCAAGCGCGGTCAGACGGTGGCGGCGGCCGACGAGGTCATCCAGACCGCCGGCATCTTCAAGGCCGCCGGCACCGACGGCGCCGAGTACCTGCCCACCGGGGTGTTCGACTACGGCGGCGCCCGCTGGCCCAACATCTCCTTCGACGCCGGCAAGTTCGGCAAGGTCAACTGGGACTACGTGGCCTTCTTCCACAAGCCGCACTACGCGGTCGTGGAGCTGCGGCCCACCGTCAAGCAGAAGACCGAGCCGGGCAAGGCGCCGCCCTCCGCCATCGTCGACGACAAGGCCCCGCCCCGCTACGTGGTGATGATCCGCGACATGGGCTCGAAGCGGCAACCGTCGGTGTTCATCACCCTCGGGTCGAGCATCATCTTCATCATCCTCTGCTACATGCTCCACCAGCGCGACAAGATCGTGGCCGCCAACCGCTCGCGGGCCCTCGTGCCCGCCGGCGCCGGAGACTGAGGCCGGGCTCCATGGGCCAATACCTCCCCGTCCTCGCTCTCCTGGTGCTCGCCGCCCTGTTCGCCGCGGGGTCGTTCCTGGCCTCGGGCCTGCTGAGCAAGGCTCGGCCCACCTCGGCCAAGATCGCACCGTACGAGTGCGGCATCGTGCCGAGCCGTGAGCCGCCGGACCGCTTCCCGGTCAGCTTCTACCTGGTGGCGATGCTGTTCATCATGTTCGACATCGAGATCATCTTCCTCTACCCGTACGTGGTCGCTCATCGCGAACTGGGCGGCTACGGGTTGGCCGAGATCGCGTCGTTCTCGGTGGTCTTCTTCCTCGCCTTCGTCTACGTCGTGGCCCGCGGTGCTCTCGACTGGGGTCCGGCCCAGCGGGCCCGGCGCCTCGACGCGGTGGTGTCGCCCGAGCGCACCACGACCAACACGGTTCGTCGGGTGGGCCTGGAAGGCCGCGACGATCAGCCCGAACGGGCCGCCTGAGGCAAGGACGAACCCCACATGGCTCTCAAGGACATTCTCGACGACGGCCTCGGCGGTCTGACCCACGGCGTCATCACCGGTCGCATCGAAGACCTGGTGAACTGGGCTCGCGCCCGCTCGTCGTGGCCGGCGTCGTTCGGTCTCGCCTGCTGCGCCATCGAGATGATGGCGTCGGGCGCCGCGCACTACGACATCAGCCGCTTCGGCATGGAGGTCTTCCGGGCGTCGCCCCGCCAGGCCGACATCATGATCGTGGCCGGTCGCGTCTCGCAGAAGATGGCCCCGGTGCTGCGGCAGGTCTACGACCAGATGATGGATCCGAAGTGGGTCATCTCGATGGGCGTGTGCGCCTCGTCGGGCGGCATGTTCAACAACTACGCCATCGTGCAGGGCGTCGACCAGATCGTGCCGGTCGACGTGTACGCGCCGGGTTGCCCACCCACGCCCGAGACGCTCATCCACGCCATCGAGACGCTCCACGGCCTGATCGAGAACGGCGAGATCATGCGTCGGCGCGGCCACACCGGCGGCGGGGCCCACGTCCACGTCGAGGAGCAGGCCGGCGGCACTCGCCCGGTGACCCTCGCCCTCACCAGGCGGTGACCTGTGACCGACAACGCTGCGAGCGAGGCGCCCGAGGGCGCCGCTGAAACCCCTGAGCCGGAGACCGTCCACGGCTGCCCCGTGCGCTCCAGCCACGGGCAGCAGGTGGTGTTCGTGTCCCGCGAACGCTACCTGGCCGTGCTGAAGTCGCTGGTCGCCGACGGGTTCGTGCTGTGCACCGACCTGTGCGGCGTCGACTACCTGACCCATCCGGGCCGCACCCTTCCCGACGGCGTGGCGCCGGAGCGCTTCGAGGTGGTCCTCAACCTGATCGCCCTCGACCGACCCCGTCGGCTGCGCCTGCGCGTGCAGGTGCCGGCCGACGATGCCACGCTGCCGAGTGCGTTCGACGTGTGGCCGGGTACCGAGGCCATGGAGCGCGAGGTGTTCGACATGTTCGGCATCGACTTCTCCGACCATCCCGACCTGTCCCGGATCCTCATGCCCGAGGACTGGGAGGGCCACCCGCTGCGCAAGGACTACGAGATCGGCGCCATCCCGGTGCAGTTCAAGAGCGTCGGAGAGAGGTGAGCACGCCGTGACCGTGACCGAGCCGAACATCTCCCAGACCGACGAGGGCGCCCAGGAGCTCAAGCCCCGCCACGAGCAGACGGCGGCCGAACTGATGCGCGAGGTCGGCGCCGTGCTGCGCCTGTCCGAGGCGCAGGTCGCCGCTCTCACCGACGCCGAGCCCACCGACGATCAGACGATGATCATCAACATGGGGCCGCAGCACCCGTCCACCCACGGTGTGCTCCGCCTCATGCTCGAACTGAAGGGCGAAGAGGTCCTGCGCTGCAAGCCGATCATCGGCTACCTGCACACGGGCATGGAGAAGACGGGCGAGCAGCTCACGTTCCTCCAGGGCGGCACCAACGTGACCCGCATGGACTACCTGAGCCCGTTGAACAACGAGCTCGTGTTCGCGCTGGCCACCGAGAAGCTGCTGGGCATCCACGGCGACATCCCCGAGCGCGCCGTGTGGATGCGCATGCTGCTGTCCGAGCTGAACCGCATGGCCAGCCACCTGCTGTTCATGGCCACCAACGGCATGGACATCGGCGCCGTGTCGATGATGATCTACGGCTGGCGCGAGCGCGAAGAGGTCCTGCGGTTCTTCCAGAAGGTCACCGGCCTGCGGATGAACCACAACTTCATCCGCGTCGGCGGCGTGGCCGCCGACCTGCCGCCGGGCTGGCGCGACGACGTGCTGCACCTGCTCGAGCTCATCCCGCCTCGGCTCGAGGAGTACGACATCCTCATGACGCAACAGCCCATCTGGCGCGAGCGCCTGCAGGGCGTCGGCGTGATCACCGCCCAGGAGGCCCTGGCCATCGGGGCCAGTGGACCGATCCTGCGTTCCACCGGTGTGGCGTGGGACCTGCGCCGCAGCCTGCCCTACCTGCACTACGACCAGCTGGAGTTCGACGTCATCGTCGGCACGTACGGCGACTCGTTCGACCGCTACGCCATCCGCCTCAACGAGATCCGTGAGTCGATCCGCATCGTGCACCAGATCCTCGATCGCATGCCCTCGGGCGACTACCGCATCCAGGACAAGAAGGTCACGCCCCCACCGCGCGGGCGCATCGACCAGTCAATGGAGGCGCTGATCCACCACTTCAAGCTCGTGACCGAGGGCTTCACGGTCCCGGCGGGCGAGGTCTACGCGGCAGTCGAGAGCCCGCGCGGCGAGCTGGGCTGCTACCTGGTGTCAGACGGCGGCCCCAAGCCGTACCGCTGCCACATGCGCGACCCGTCGTTTGTCAACCTGCAGGCGCTGCGGCCCATGGCCAAGGGTGCGTACCTGGCCGACCTCATCACCATGATCGGCTCCCTCGACAACGTCATGGGCGGGGTGGACCGGTGAAGAATCTCTCGCGACGCACACCGTTCTGCCGCCCGATTCGTCGATTCTCCACCGCGACCGGAGCGCCCGGCGTCGCGACGAGACGGAGCCTGGTCGAGGGCCGTGTCATGGACGGCCGGCACGTTTCTTGCCTTCATCGTTCTCCCGCCTTTCGACGGACGCGTATCGCTGGTCGCGACACGCGTCCCGCGTCGCATCCCAGATTCGATGCTTGGGTGGTTCGGTGACCACCGCTGAGGTTCGGGCCCACATCGAGCCGATCCGGCACGAGTTCGCCGACCAGCGGTCGCTTGTGTTGCCCGCGCTCAAGTGGGCGCAGACCGAGAAGGGCCACCTGACCGAGGACGATCTGGCCGCGGTCTCCGAGGCCACCGGCTACTCCCAGGCGTACGTCGAGAGCGTCGCCACGTTCTACGACCGCCTGTACCTGCAACCGGTCGGCAGGCGTGTGGTGTCGGTGTGCATCACGCTCTCGTGCATGTTGCGCGGCAGCGACGAGCTGCTGGACGGCCTGTGCGACCACCTGGGTCTTGACCATCACGGTGGCACCACGGCCGACGGCGCCGTCACCGTCCAGGAGGCGCAGTGCCTGGGCGCCTGTGATCGTGCGCCCTGCATCCAGGTCGACGCCGAGAACATGGTCGGGCCGCTGACCCCCGACGCGGCCATCCGCCTGGTCGACGAGCTGCGCGACGCCCCGGCCCCTTCAGAGATCTGGCGTTAGATGCCTGTCCTCCACAGCGTCTACCGACAGCGCACCGAGGAGGGCGGCGAGACCCCGCTCGTCGAACTCGGCGCCTACCGGCAGGCCGGCGGCTACGTGGCCTTGACCAAGGCATTGACCACCATGGAAGCGGACGAGGTCCTCTACCAGTTCCACCGCTCCGGCCTGCGGGGACGCGGCGGCGCGGGCTTCCCGATGGGGCGCAAGGCCGGGTTCCTTCCCAAAGACTCGCCGCTGCCCGCCTACGTCGTGTGCAACGCCGACGAGAGCGAGCCCGGCACGTTCAAGGACCGCGAGATCATCGAGGAGAACCCGTTCCAGCTGCTCGAGGGGATCGTGCTGGCCGCCTTCGCCGTGGGCTGCCACCGCAGCTACATCTACATCCGCGGCGAGTACGAACACCAGGCGCGTGTGTTGGACAGCGCGATCGCGCAGGCCCGCGCCGCCGGGTTCCTCGGCGAGCGCGTCTGCGGCAGCGCGTTCACCTGTGACGTGACCGTGTACCGCGGCGCCGGCGCCTACATCTGCGGTGAGGAGACGGGGCTGCTCGAGAGCCTCGAGGGCAAGCGCGGTCAGCCGCGACTCAAACCCCCGTTCCCCGCAGTCGCCGGCCTGTACGGCTCACCGACGCTGATCAACAACGTCGAGACCCTCGCGGCCCTGCCGCCGATCATCGACAAGGGCGGCGATTGGTACGCGGCCATCGGACCCGAGAAGAGCCCCGGCACCAAGATCTTCTCGGTCTCGGGCCACGTGCTGAGGCCCGGCAACTACGAGGTCGTGCTGGGCGAGACGACGCTCCGCGAGCTGGTCTACGACCTGGCCGGCGGGTTGCGTGAGGGGCGCGCCTTCAAGACCTGTTGGGTCGGCGGATCGAGCGTGCCCGTCCTGGGCGGGCAACACCTGGACACCGCGCTCGACTACGAGTCGCTGCAGGCCGCGGGCACGTTTTTGGGGTCCGGCGGGTGCATTGTGATGGACGACTCCGGGTGCATCGTGCGCGCCTCGCTGCGGCTGGCGCACTTCTATCGCCACGAGAGCTGCGGCAAATGCTCGCCCTGTCGCGAAGGCACGACCTGGCTCGAGAAGATCCTGCAGCGCATGGTCGACGGCCAGGGCCGCATCGAGGACCTGGAGCTGCTCGAATCGTTGTTCGGCCGCATCGCCGGCACGACGCTCTGCGCCCTGGCAGACGGTGCGGTGGCGCCCATCAAGAGCGCGATCAAACTGTTTCGGGACGACTTCGTGCGCGTGATCGAGCAGGGCTCCCCGCGGCCCGAGCCGATGCTGGAGGTCGCGCTTGCCTGACCGGACCGTCACGCCCAACCTCGTCAAACTGACGATCAACGACCGCGCCATCGAAGCGGTGCCCGGCACAATGCTGGTGGACGCCGCAGCTGCCGTCGGCATCGAGATCCCGATCTTCTGTTACGAGCCACGCCTGGGGCCCCCCATCGGCGCGTGCCGCATGTGCCTGGTCGAGATCGAGGGCCTGCACGGGCTGCAGACGGCGTGCTCGACGGCGGTCGGGCCGGACATGGTGGTGCGAACTGACAGCGCGCCCGCGGTCGAGGCCCAAGACGGCGTGCTTGAACTGCTCCTGGCCAACCACCCGCTGGACTGCCCCGTCTGTGACAAGGGCGGCGAGTGCCCGCTGCAGGACCGCACGTTCAAATTCGGTCCCGGCCAGACCCGCTTCAGCGAGCCCAAGCGCCACTTTCCCAAGCCACTCGACCTGTCGCCGCTCGTCGCGATCGATCGCGAGCGCTGCATCACCTGTTACCGCTGCGTGCGCTTCAGCCAGGAGGTCGCAGAAGACCACCAGCTGACGTTCCAGGAGCGCGGCGCCGGCAGCGAGGTCGCGACGTTCACGGGCGATCCGTACGTCGGCCGGTTTACCGGCAACATCATCGACCTGTGCCCGGTCGGCGCGTTGACCAGCATCCCGTACCGGTTCGTCTCGCGTCCCTGGGAGCTGCAGAACACCCCGTCGGTGTGTGGAAGCTGCCCCGTCGGTTGCAACACCGAGCTGACGCAGCGCGACGGGCAGCTCAAACGCATCACCGGTCGCGACAGGCCCAACATGGCGGTCGAGGAGGGGTGGTTGTGCGACAAGGGCCGGTGGGGCTACGCCGCCGCCTGGTCCGACGAGCGCATTCAACGCCCCATCGTGCGCGACGGCGGCGTGGAGCGCGAGGTCTCGTTGGAGGACGGCGTGACTGCGGCCGCACTGATCCTGTCGCGCGCAGCGGCCCCCGGCTTTTTGGTCGGCCCCGCCGCAACGGTGGAGGAGGCGTTCCTGGCGCAGGCGATGGCCGCCACGCTGCCCGGCGGGCGGGTCGGTCGACTCGGCATCCCGGGCGAGGCGCTGCAGGCGCTGCGCGGACTGCCCGGAGCGCAGCTGGGTGACATCGACACCGCTGACGTGGTGGTCGTCGTAGGCGGCGACATCGCCAACCAGCAGCCGGTGGTCGAGCTCCGCATCCGCAAGGCCGCACGCCGTCGCGGGACCGTCGTCATCGTGGGACCGCGTCCACAGGAACTCATCGCGCGCGCCGACGGCGTCCGCACACCGCCGGGTCAGCTCGTGATCGGGCTCGGGACCGTGGCGAAGGCCCTGCAGGAGGCCAAGCTGCCCATCGTGCTGTGGGACGAAGCCGACCTGGCCGGCGAACCCGACGCCGCCGCCGAGCTTGCCCGCCTGATCGCCGCCGCCGGTGCACGCCAGATCGAACTCTCCGCCGACGTCAACGGCGCGGGCCTGCGCGCGCTCGGCATCGCGACGGACGAGCTGCTGCCGGCCATCGAGACGCAATCCGTCGGCACGCTCGTGACGGTCCACGCCGATCCCCTGACGGCCGCGGGCGCCACCCGCTGGGGCGCGTCGCTGCACAAGGCCGGCCCGCTCATCGCGATTGCGACGCACCGCTCGGCCACCACCGACCGCGCGGACGTCGTGTTGCCCGCGCTGATGCACCACGAGCAGGAGGGCGTGCT
>JAYUAM010000816.1:0-1196 GCA_043741295.1 Acidimicrobiia bacterium | reverse complement strand
CCAGGAACGTCGCCGACTCGATGCGGTCGGGCACCACGCGATGCGACGCGCTGTGCAGGTCGGTCGGCGGCACCCCATGCACGGTCACGACCGGCGAGCCGATGCCCTCGATGCGGGCGCCCATCTCGACGAGAAAGTGGAAGAGGTCGACGATCTCGGGCTCGCGCGCGGCGTTGTCGAGCACCGTCGTGCCCTTCGCCGTGACTGCGGCCATCACGATGTTCTCGGTGGCACCGACGCTCGGGAAGTCGAGCGTGATGTTGGTGCCGACCAGCCCGTCGGGCGCCTCGGCGGTGAGGTCGCCGTGGCGCAGCTCACACGTCGCGCCCAAAGCCTCCAGCCCGCGTAAGTGCATGTCGACGGGTCGCGTACCGAAGTTGTCCCCGCCCGGCAGCGCCACCACGGCGCGGCCGAAGCGGGCGAGAAGCGGGCCGAGGACGTTGATCGACGCCCGGATCTGCTCGGCCAGCTCGTACGGCGCCTCGGGACGAAGATCGCCGGGAACGTCGAGCACGAGTCGAGAGTGGTCACCGTCGGGCCGATGCCAGGCGACTCCCATTGCCGCGAGCAGTTCGGCCATCACCGCCACGTCGGTGATGTTCGGCACGTTCGACAGCTCGTAGTGCCCTTCGGCAAGCAGCGATGCGGCCATCAGCTTGAGCACGCTGTTCTTCGCCCCGCCGACCCGGACCTCGCCGCTCAGGGGTCGGTCGGGTCGACGAAGGACGAGTCGGCGCACCCCCTCAGTATGCTTCCCCGGTGGCGACGGTACGAACGAGCTGGTCGCTCGACGATCCGGCCACCGAACGGGTCCGCACCGCCCGCGCCGACCTCGTCGAAGAGGTGTCGGTGGACGCCACGGATGACCCGGTGTCAGTGGATGCAGTCACCGGCGCCGACACGATCGTCGCGACCTTCGACCAACGCCACGGCCCGTTCACCGAGTACCGGCGCACGCTGGCCGAGGCGGGCGGACAGCTGCACGAGCGGATCGACTACCGCCTGCGCGTGCCGTGGTTCGGCGTGCTCTTCGTGCTACCGATGCGCTGGACGTTGCGCCACCGACCGGCGAACGACGATCACCAGCCCTGGTGGTCGCCACGGGGCCGGCTCGATGCCCGCCAGGTGCTCGTGCTCGGCCTGCTCGGAGCAGCCTCGGTGGTGGCCGGCTACCTCAACACGCTCTTCACGCAGAC
>JAYUAM010000815.1:0-1199 GCA_043741295.1 Acidimicrobiia bacterium | reverse complement strand
TCCGCACGGTCGACATCGTGGTGTACTGCGAGCGTGCCGGCGTACCGGAAGCCGACGTGCGCCGCGCCGCCGCGCTGATCGGTGGGGCGACCGGCGGGGTGTCGATCTTCGAGGACCTCGGCATACAGATGGCGCCCCATTCCACGCTGAACAGCTACCTCGAGAAGCTCGTCATGCTCCTCACCGGCAACTTCGGCGTGCCCGGCGGCATGAACCTGCACACCCGCATGGCCGCGCTGGCGGGCGGTGGCGGCGACCGCGCCGCGGGCCAGGCGGCACCGACGACGCCGGTCACCGGGCACCGCCTCGTCACCGGGCTGGTGCCGTGCAACGTGATCCCCGACGAGATCCTGTCGGATCACCCCGACCGCTTCCGCGCGCTGCTCGTGGAGTCGGGCAACCCGGTCCATTCCATCGCCGACAGCCAGCGCATGCGCGAAGCGATGCGCGCCCTCGACCTCGTCGTCGTGGTCGACGTCGCCCTCACCGAGACCGCGCGCGAGGCGCACTACGTGCTGCCCGCTGCTTCGCAGTACGAGAAGTGGGAGTGCACGTTCTTCAACCTCGAGTTCCCGCGCAACGTCTTCCACCTGCGCCGTCCGCTCTTCGACGCGATGCCCGGCACGATGCCCGAGTACGAGATCCACGCCCGCCTGTGTCGGGCTCTCGGTGCCTATGACGACGCGCTGATCGAGCCGCTGCGCGACGCGGCCCGCACGGGTGGCCGGCCGGCGTTCGCCGAGGCGTTCTTCGCATTGCTCGCCGCCCGGCCCGATCTCGCCCGGCTCGCAAGCATTCTGCTCTACGAAGGGCTCGGCCCGTCGCTCACCACGACCGACGGGGTGCCCGCAGCCGGCGCCGCCGCGCTGTGGGGCTTGGCTCACCGCTGCGCGCTCGCCTACCCCGAATCGATCCGGCGGGCGGGCATCGAGGGTGAGGGTCTCGCCCTCGGCGAAGCGCTGTTCGACGCCGTGCTCGCCAGCGCGTCTGGACTCACGTTCACTGTGGACGACTACGACGAAACCATGCGGCGCCTGCAGACCACCGACGCCAAGGTCAACCTGCTCATCCCGAGTCTGCTCGCCGAGCTTGATGGTCTCGCTGCCGAAGACCCGCGTGCCGCGGCGCACTCCGAGTTTCCGATCGTGCTCTCGGCCGGCGAGCGACGCTCGTCGACGGCCAACACGATCCAGCGCGAT
>JAYUAM010000814.1:0-7557 GCA_043741295.1 Acidimicrobiia bacterium | reverse complement strand
CGCCGGACGAGAAGTTGGTGACGAACCGCACCCCGTCGATCGGCTCGCGAGTGCCCCCCGAGGTGATGAGCACGCGTCTCTCGTGCTCGCTCATGTCTCGGGCTTACCTCGCTCCCCGAGGCGGGCGAGAACGAGGGCGACGATGTCGTCGGGGTCGGCGAGGCGACCGGCGCCGACCTCGCGGCAGGCGAGCAGGCCGGAGTCGGGGTCGACGAACTCGAGTCCCATCCCGGTCAGGCGGGCGACCGACGCCTGCGTCGTCGGGTGCTGCCACATCCGCGTGTTCATGGCCGGGGCGATGAGGTACGGCTTGTCGAAGTCGTGCGTGAGGAACAGGTTGCCGAGCAGGTCGTCGGCGATGCCCGCCGCCATCTTGTTCAGTCGGTTGGCGGTCGCCGGACACAGCAGCGTGAGGTCGGCCCATCGCGGCAGCTCGATGTGCTCCATCCAGGCACCGGGCTCGAACGTCTCGGTGGCCACGCGGTTGCCGCTCAGGCCCTCCAGGGTCGCGAGGCCCACGAACTGCCGGGCCGCGGGCGACATCGCGCAGCGCACGTCGTGACCGGCCTGCGAGAGGCGCGACACGACGTGGCACGTCTTGTAGCAGGCGATCGAACCCGACAACTTCACCAGGATGTTCATCCCTTCGACCGCCCTTCAGCCCTCGTCGCGATCGTAGGTGGGCAGGTGCCCGAGGTGGCCGTCGTCATCCTCGACATCGACCATCGCCACGTTGTCGATCAGCCGCACGTCAGGTCCACCATCGAGGAGCGGCGCGTGCGCCGCACCGAGCCGGCGGCCCCACTGCTCGACGACGTAGTCGACGGTGAATCCGAGTGAGTCGAGCTGCGCAATCACGTCGTCGCACGCAAGCGAACGGTCGGCGAGCAGGGCCGCCCACTCCCCGGCCATCTTGCGCTGTGCGGTGTTCAGTCGACGGTTACGGCTCGACATCGCCAGGCCATCCGCCTCGCGGATCGTGGGGCACGGCACGATGCGCGTGGCGTGAAACAGGGCCTTGGCCATGTCGGTGACGACGAGCAGCTGCTGGAAGTCCTTCTCCCCGAAATACGCCCGGCTCGCCCCCACCATGTTGAGCAACTTCATCACCACGGTGAGCACGCCGTCGAAGTGACCCGTGCGGTGCTCGCCTTCGAGCACGCGTGAATGCTCGGTGTCGGTGATGCGCACGCGATAGCCGTCGCGATACATCAGCTCCGGCGACGGACGGAGCAGGAACTGGCAGCCGACCTCGTCGAGCATCCGGCGATCGGCCTCGAACGTGGCCGGGTAGTTGGCGAGGTCGTCCGGGTTGTCGAACTGCGTCGGGTTCACGAAGATCGACACGATCGCGACGTCGTTCTCGGCCAGCGCGCGCCGTACGAGCGAGAGGTGCCCGTCATGCAACGCCCCCATCGTCGGCACGAACCCGATGGTGTGCCCCCGTGGCCGCACCGTGCGCCAATGCGCGAGATCCTCGACGAGCTCGATCATGGGCGGGCTCGCCGTGTCTCTGCCGGCTCGCCGCCCGCTTCGCTTTCGGCTCGCGCCGCGTGCGCCGCGTGCGCCGCGTCGCTGGCGCTTCCCTCGGCGCGCGACCTTGTGGCGGCGCCCAACGCGAACGGCACGTCAGTAGCTTTCGGGTTCGGCGGGGAAGGCGCCGTCTTTGACGACGGCGATGTAGTCGCCGATGGCCTTCGTCACCAGGTCGGCGCCCGGCCCGAACTTGCGGACGAAACGCGGCACGCGTTCGGTGAGGCCGAGCAGGTCGTAGATCACCAGGATCTGACCGTCGCAGTCGGGTCCGGCACCGATCCCGATCGTGGGCACCGACACGTGCTCGGTGATCCGGGCACCGAGCGGCGACGGTACCCCTTCGATCACCATCGAGAACACGCCGGCCGCCTCCAACGCCTGGGCGTCGGCGACGACGGCATCGGCCGCGGCCTCGGTGCGGCCCTGCACCTTGAAGCCCCCGAAGTTGTTGACGAACTGCGGCGTGAGGCCGACATGGCCCATGACCGGGATGCCCGAGTGCACGAGGTGGTCGACGACCTCGGCGTTGCCGGTCGCCCCTTCGAGCTTGACTGCGTGGGCGCCCGCCTTCATCAAGGCGCCGGCGGCGTCGACGGCGGCGGCCGTGCCGCGCCGGTGGGCCAGGAACGGCATGTCGGCGACCAGCAGCTTGTCGCCGAGCGACCGGGCGACGGCGGACGTGTGGGCGACCATCATGTCGAGGTCGGCCGGAATCGTGGTGGGGTGGCCGTGGACGACCATCGCCACCGAATCGCCGACGAGGACGGCGTCGATGTCGGTCTGGGCGACGAGCCTGGCCATCGTGGCGTCGTAGCACGTCACCATGGTCAGCTTGTCGCCCGAACCCTTGCGCTCGCGGAAGGCGACGATGTTGTTCACCGTCGGGCTCCCGCACCGCCCGGCCGGCAGCCCCGCATCGTCAGACCTCCATCACCACGGGCACGATCATCGGCCGGCGCTTCGTTCGTTCGCTGACGAACTTGCCGGCGGCGCGGCGCACCTCGCGCTCGAGCGCCTCGATGTCGCGGATGCCGTTCGCCAGCGCCGCCTCGGCGGCCTGGGCGACGCGCTCGCACGCCTCGTCAAGCAGGTCTTCCGCCTCGGGTGCGTAGACCCAACCCCGGGTGATGATCTCGGGCCCGGCGATGACCTTGCCGGTGTTGGCATCGACGGTGGCGATGACGACGACGACGCCTTCCTCGGCGAGCATCTGACGATCGCGCAGCACGCCCTGGCCGACGTCGCCCACGATGCCGTCGACGTACAGGAACCCGGCCGGCACCCGGCCGGCGAGGGTGAGGCCCTTGTCGCCGAGCGACACCTGGTCGCCGTCCTCGCAGACGAGCACGTTGCTCTTGGGCACGTGCATCGTCTCGGCCAGACGGGCGTGGGCCATCATGTGGCGGTACTCGCCGTGCACCGGGATGAACCACTCGGGCTTGGCGATGGCGAGCAGCGTCTTCAGCTCGTCGGCCTGCGCGTGGCCGGTGGCGTGCACGTCGGCGACGCCCGAGTGGATTACCTGGGCACCAGCGCGCAGCAGGCCGTCGATCACGCGGTTGACGTTGAACTCGTTGCCGGGGATGGCGTGGCTCGACAGCACGACCGTGTCGTGCTCGCCCATCTTCAGCCACTTGCTCTCGCCCTGGGCGAGCAAGGAGAGCGCCGACATCGGCTCGCCCTGGCTGCCGGTGGAGATCACGCAGATGCGCTCGGGCGGGTACTTGTCGATCTCCTCGATGTCGACGAGCGAGGCGTCGGCCACCTTGAGCAGGCCGAGGTCGCGCGCCAACCGCACGTTCTTGCGCATCGACAACCCGAGCGTGGCGACGACGCGGCCGTTGGCGATCGCCGCGTCCATGATCTGCTGGATGCGGTGGATGTGGCTGGCGAAACTCGCCGTGATCACGCGCCGGCCCTTGGCCTCGGCGAACAACTGACGCAGCACCGCGCCGACATCGCGCTCGCTCGGCGCATGGCCGTGCTCCTCGGCGTTCGTCGAATCGCTGAGCAGGAGCCGGATGCCCTCGGTGGAGGCGATGGCGCCGATGCGCGCCAGGTCGGTGAGCCGACCGTCCACCGGGGTGAGGTCGAGCTTGAAATCGCCCGAGTGGAGGATGACGCCCTGGGGCGTGTGGATCGCGGTGGCGAAGGCGTGCGGCACCGAGTGGGTGACGGGGATGAACTCGACGTCGAACGGCCCGATCTTGCGGCGCTCGCCGTCCTTCACGGTCACGAGTTCGGTGCGGCCGAGCAGGCCGGCCTCCTCGATGCGGTTGCGGGCGAGGCCGAGCGTGAGCGCCGAGCCGAAGATCGGGAACGACAGCTCGCGCAGCAGGTAGCTGAGCGCGCCGACGTGATCTTCGTGTCCGTGGGTGGCAACGCAACCGACGATCTGGTCGGCGTGGGCGCGCAGGTAGGTGAAGTCGGGCAGGACGAGATCGATGCCGTGCATGTCGGCGTCGGGGAACATGAGCCCGCAGTCGAGCAGCAGGAGCTTGCCCTCCTGCTCGAACACCATGCAGTTGCGGCCGATCTCGCCCAGGCCCCCGAGGAATGCGATTTTGACGGGGTTGGCCATGGCCCGCCCAGGCTAGCGGGGTCGATGCCGCTGACCCCGGTCCGCAAGCGAGCCGGTCGACGCCGTCTGAGCCTAGACATCGCCATTCATCTGACCCGTTAAACATGCTAATTTGTCTGGATATTGCTATGTTTAGAGGATGGTTCGGAGCTTTCAACGGGGCGGCACGATCGATCCGGTGCCAGCGGCCGTCGTGGCGCTCCTACGCCGCATCGATCTCGGCGCCGGCTCGGAAAGCCACTACGCCGACCAGATGCCGGAGCTGCTGCGAGGCCTGGCGGCGTCGGCACGAGTCGAGTCGATCACCGCGTCGAGCGCCATAGAGGGCGTGTTCGTCGACGAGCGTCGCCGAGGCGGATTGCTCGACGGCCGTACGCGCCGGTTCCTCAACCGGTCAGAGGCGGAGTTCGCCGGGTACCGGCTGGCGCTCGACTACGCGCTCGAGCGAGATCCCGGGCTGCTGTCCGTGGGGCTCGTCCTCCATCTCCACCGTCTCCTCGGCTCCTTCACCGACGCGGGCGGCGGGCAGTTCAAGAACGACGACAACCTGGTGGTCGATCACGGCGTCGACGGTCGTCGAGTCGTGCGGTTCACGCCGGCCTCCGCGCGGGCGTCGCCGGACTACGTCGCCGATCTCGTCGAACGTACCAACGAGTGCCTCGGCGGGGACACCACCCATCCGCTCATCACGATCGCCGCGTTCATTCTCGACCTACTCTGCATCCACCCGTTCGCTGACGGCAACGGCCGGATAGCCCGGCTGCTCACCACGACGCTGCTCGACCGCGCCGGGTACCGAGTCGTCCGCTATGTCAGCCTCGAGCAGCTCATCTTCGACCGCAAGGGCGACTACTACGCATCTTTGGCGGCGTCGACGACGGGCTGGTTCGAAGACGGGACCCACGATGTGTGGCCCTGGACGACGTTCCTGCTCGAATGCCTTGCCGACGCCTACACCCTATTCGGGGGTCGCGTCTCGTCGCTGCCCGGCGCGAGCACGAAACAGGAACGGATCCGCGAGCACATCCTGCACAACGGACCGACGACGTTCCGCATCAGCGACATCCGGCGCGCGGTGCCTGGTGTGAGCGATCAGACGATTCATCTGGTACTGCGTCAGCTCAAGGCCGCCGGACAGGTCGGCAACGACGGCACCGGCCGATCCGCGGCGTGGACCAGATCCACGAGCGGCGACATTCGACCGCGCTAGTGCCGGAGCAGGGCTCGCAGCCGGGGGCCGAGCAGATCGCGGATCGCGGCGTTCGGCTCGCCGTCGTAGGGCAGGTTCTCGACGAACGAGACGTCGACCAGGTTGACGACGTCAGCGCCGCCGCCGGCAGCCTCGTCGAGCAGGGCGAGGAGGCGCGCCAGCTGCGCGCGGTCGTTGTCGACGAGCGACTCGGCCCAACGCTCGCAGTCGGCCATCAGCAGATGGGGCAGGACCTCGCCACCCATGTCGACGAGGTGCTCGTCGACGAAGGGAACGAACGCCGGGAACCGCCACGCGATCGTGCCGAGAAGAGCCACCTGCTCGCCGCGGCTCACGGTCTTCACCCAACACGAGGACGAGGTCGTCGAGCAGAACCTTGGCAACCGAGCGATCGGACTCGGACGCCGAGGCGCCCGGCCCAGTGAGCCACCTGCGCAGGCCGATCACATCGACAGCCCGAGCGTGGCGACGACGCGGCCGTTGGCGATCGCCGCGTCCATGATCTGCTGGATGCGGTGGATGTGGCTGGCGAAGCTCGCCGTGATCACGCGCCGGCGAGGAACCCATCTTGACGGGTTTGCGATGGCGTGCTCAGGCTAGCGGGCTGATGGCGCCCACCGTTGGTCGTCGTCGATCGACCTGGGTCGGTCGTCGCCGCTATCCGAACAGCCGCCGCGCCGCTATACTCCTGGCATGGCAAACGCTTCTCGCCGCAAGACCTCGTTCGAGGTCGACTTCGCGAAGGTCGACGCGGTCCGGGCGCTGCTCGGGACCTCGACCCTGACCGACACGGTCGACGCGGCACTCGCCGAGGTGATCGATGTCGCGGCGCGCCGCGCACTCCTCGACGTGTTGTTCACCGCCGGTGCGCTACAGCTCGACGATGCCGATGTGATGTCCGCCGCCTGGCGCTGAGTGGTGGCGACCCACCTGGCGGACACGAGCGCGCTCGCCCGGCGAGAGACCCGACCGGAGGTACGGGCCGTGCTCGAACCACTGCTGCTCACCGGACGGATCGCCACCTGTGGCATCGTCGATCTCGAGGTGCTCTTCAGCGCGTCGAGCCCGTCGGTCTACGCCACTTCGGCGGCCGGCCTTCGCGCGATCCCCAGGGCGCCGATCAATGACGACGTGCTCGACCGCGCCCTCGCCGTGCAGGCGATGCTCGCCTCTCGATCCGAGCATCGCTCCGTGCCACTGCCCGACCTCATAGTTGCCGCCTGCGCCGAAGGGGCCGGCCTGATCCTGCTGCACTACAACGCCGACTTCGACCGCATCGCTGCGCTCACCGGGCAACCCACGCAATGGATCGTTCCGCGAGGCAGCGTCTCGTGACGGCCACCGCACCGGGCCGGAGCTGGTTCGACGTAGGGACCCACGAGGTCTGGCCATGGACGACGGGCACGAACGCCGGAACCCCCACGCGATCGTGCCGAGAAGAGCCACCTGCTCGCCGCGGCTCACGGTCTTTCACCCAACACGTCGACGAGGTCGTCGAGCAGAACCTTGGCGACCGCGCGATCGGACTCGGACGCCGAGGCGCCCGGCCCAGTTGAGACGGCGACCCAGAGTCTTAGTCGGCCCGGCTGCGCTCCAGGTTGGCCCACACCTCGGCGGCTCGGGCCGGTAGCCAGTCGGGGTCGACACCCATCGGCAGGCGCGCCTGGCCGGCGGGCAGGCCGAGGTGGCGGAGCATCGCCTTGGTGGGCAGCGGATTCGGCGCCTCGTCGCCGGTCTCATACGCGAAGCTCTCGAGCATGCGGGCGTTCACGGCGCGGGCACCGGCGACGTCGCCCTTGTCCCACAGCTTGAACATCTCCTGGTGGTCGTTGCCCGTCCAGTGGGTGGCGACACCGATCACGCCGACAGCTCCAGACGCGAGCAGCGGCAACGTCATCGCGTCGTCGCCGGAGTAGACCTCGGCGCCCGCGGGGAGCGACGCGATCAGCGCCGCCGTCTCACCCGGGTTGCCGGCGGCATCCTTGAGCGCCAGCGCGTTCGGAACGTCCCGGAACAGCCGGAGCAGCGTGGCCGTCGCGATCTTGCGCCCGCTGCGGACGGGGATGTCGTAGATCACGACCGGTAGCTCGGTGGCCGCGGCGACCGCCCGCATGTGCGCGTCGATGCCGGCCTGGCTCGGGCGGTTGTAGTACGGGCAGACCACGAGGACGCCGGCGGCGCCGAGCGCTTTAGCCTGCTTCGTGAGGTGCACCGAGTGGCGCGTGTTGTT
>JAYUAM010000813.1:0-1202 GCA_043741295.1 Acidimicrobiia bacterium | reverse complement strand
GGCGGACCGCCCGCCAGACCATCCGCGCGAACGAAGGCGCCCGATCAGGCGAGGAGCGCGTCGACGAAACCTTGGTAGACGTCGGTGGCGAAGTCGATGTCGGCTTCGGTGTGCATCACCGACACGAGCCACTGCTCGTCGAGTCCGGGCGGCAGCAGGATGCCCCGGTTGATGCCCCAGATCCAGCTGGCGAAGGCGAGGTCGAAGTCGGTGGCCTTGTAGTCGCGGTAGTTGCGCACGGGCGTCGTCGAGTAGGTGATGCAGCCCTTGGCGCCGAGCTGCACCGTGTGCGCCGGCAGGCCGCTCGAGGCGATCATCTCGTCGCACGAGTCGAGAAAGCGCCGGTTGAGGTCGATCGTGGCCTGCGTGGCTTCCGGCGTGCACACCTCGGCGAGCACGGCCTTGGCCGCCGCCATCACGAGCGGGTTGCCGTTGTAGGTGCCGAGGTGCACGACGCGTCCGGACGAGATGCCGTCCATCACCGCCTCGGTCCCACCGAAGGCGCCGACGGGCAGTCCACCGCCGATCGACTTGGCGAGGGCGACGAGGTCGGGCGTCACGCCGAAGTGGCCGGTGGCCCCGCTCCAACCGGCGGTGATGCCGGTCTTCACCTCGTCGAAGATCAGAAGCGTTCCGTGGCGTTGCGTGATCTCTCGCACCGCCTGCAGGTAGCCGGGGTCGGGCAGGCAGATGCCGATGTTCTCCATCGCCGGCTCGACGATGAAGGCAGCCACGTCTCCCCGAGCCAGCATCCGGTCGAGGGCGTCGGGATCGTTGTACGGGATGACGAGCGTGTCCTGGAGCACGTGGCTGGTGAGCCCGGCGGTGGCGGGCACGGCGTGCGGCGCGTCGGCGGGGCCGGCGAGGTCGAGCGACGGCTTCATCGAGACCATCACCTCGTCGTGGTGCCCGTGGTAGCCGCCTTCGACCTTGACGATCTTGTCGCGCCCGGTGAAGGCGCGAGCGACCCGGATGGCATCCATCGTCGCTTCGGTGCCGGAGTTCGTGAAGCGCCACATCGCCAGGCCGTAGCGCTCGGCGAGCAGCTCGGCGACCACGGCGTTATCGGGGCACGGCGTGACGAAGAGCGTGCCGAAGTCGAGCTGACGTTCGACGGCGGCGCGCACCTTCGGATGCATGTGCCCGGCGAAGAGCGCGCCGAAGCCCATGTTGAAGTCGAGGTAGCGGTTGCCGTCGACGTC
>JAYUAM010000812.1:0-1203 GCA_043741295.1 Acidimicrobiia bacterium | reverse complement strand
ACCGCCGTCGTGCACGGTGACCCAGCCGGATCGAACGTTCGCGTCGACGACGGGCTGGTCTGGCTGCTCGACTCGGACGAGAGCCGAGTCGACCTCGTCTGGCACGACCTGTCGAACCTCGGCGTTGCCGTGCTCGACCCGATAGCGCACGCGCGGGCCCAGCGGCTGAGCGATGCATGGGAAGCGATCAACGCGTGGCAGGTGGAGCCGGAGTACGCCCGCATGCGCCTCCAACGGCTCCGAGGTGCGCCGGGCGGCTGACGGGGCCGGCCCCCAGCCCGGGCCGAGCGGCTGACGGGGCCGGCGCGTCGGCCGATAGCCTCGACGCATGCCTACCCCGGACCCGCTCGCCGGCACGGAGATCGTCGCCTCGGTGCTCGATCTCGTCGGGAACACGCCACTCGTGCGCCTGAAGCGCCTGTCGGAGATCGAGGGCATCGCCTGCACGTTGGCGATGAAGATGGAGACGACGAACCCGGGCGGGTCGGCGAAGGACCGTCCGGCGCTCGAGATGATCCTGGCCGCCGAGCGCTCCGGCGAACTCCGGCCGGGCGGCATGATCGTCGAACCGACGAGCGGCAACACGGGCGTCGGCCTGGCCATCGCCGCCGCCCAACGGGGCTACAAGTGCGTGTTCGTGATGACCGACAAGACCGCGCCCGAAAAGGTGGACCTGTTGAAGGCCTACGGCGCCGAGGTGGTCGTCTGCCCGGTGGCCGTGGCTCCCGAATCGCCGGAGAGCTACTACTCGGTGGCCGAACGGCTCACCCGCGAGTTCGGCGCGTTCCGCCCGAACCAGTACGCCAACCCGAACAACCCGCTCGCCCACGAGAAGACCACTGGGCCCGAGGTCTGGCGCCAGACCGGTGGACGCATCACCCACTTCGTGGCCGGCGCCGGCACCTGCGGCACGCTCACCGGCACCGGTCGCTTCCTGAAGCAGCAGAACGCGGCGGTGAAGCTGATCGCCGCCGACCCCGAGGGCTCGGTCTTCTCCGGCGGGTCGGGTCGCCCCTACCTCGTCGAGGGTGTGGGCGAGGACTTCTTCCCGGCGGCGTGGGACCCCGATCTGCTCGACGAGGTCATCGCCATCAGCGACGAGGAGAGCTTCCTCACCGCCCGCCGTCTCGCCCGCGACGAAGGCATCCTCGTGGGCGGTTCGGGCGGGATGGCGGTCGCCGCGGCGCTCCAGGTCGCCCGACG
>JAYUAM010000811.1:0-3230 GCA_043741295.1 Acidimicrobiia bacterium | reverse complement strand
GCGAGCGGAGCGGCGAGCTCTCGTCGAAGGTCGGCGACTCCTCGGGGCGCGAGGTCGGCGACGATGTGGCGGGCCAGGTCATCGGTGGCCGCGGCGTGGCGGCGCGTGACCTCCGCCGGCCGGAAGGCGGCGGCGAACGGGTCACGGTGGCGCTCGTGTTCGGCGCCGTCGAGCGAGAGCATGCTCGGCCCGACGAGGAGCGCGGTGGCGAACCGCGGGTCGTCGACGGTGAACGTGTCGGGGTCGCGCATCACCGCCGAGGCTTCGTCACGGCCGGTGACGACCCACCCGCCGAGCACCGGCACCCACGCGACCGCTGCGAAGGTTCGCAGCGCGGCGAGCACCTCGTGGGGCCGGCGGTCGAGGTCGTCGAGCGTGAGGTCGGCGGGATGCACGCCGGCCAGTCGACCACACGCCGGGAACGTCTCGGGCCGGTCGGTCCGTCGCTCGCTCGTGGGTCAGGTCTCGAGCAGACCGGCGATGACGAAGGCGACGCTGCGGTTGAGCTGGCGTCCCGCGTCTGTCGTCTCGTCCGAGAGCGGCTGCGCGGACCCGACGCCTACGGCGGTGAGCCGGGCGGGATCGTCGAGCCCGTCGGCGAGGTAGTCGACCGCCGCTTGGGCCCGTTGCTGCGAGAGACGCAGGTTGTAGCCGGGGTCGCCCTGGCTGTCGGCCCGGCCGACGACGGTGATCGTCACCTTCGGGTTGTTGGCGAGCAGCGTGCGGCCGAGGTCGAGCAGCGCGCTGAACTCGGGGCCGATCGTGGCGCTCGCGCTCGAGAACAGCACGGTGTCGGCGACGAAGAGCGGCCCGCTGGCGACGAGGGGAGCCGTCGGGTCGATCGTGTAGTTGACCAAGACGTTGGCCGACCCGACCACCGCGGCGGCCTTGGTGGCGATCGTGTCGGCGGCTGCGCTCGTCGGGATGCGGCCGGAGAGCGTCACCTTGCCGTTGTTGAACACCGCCCAGCGGACCGGCTGCGTGAGGTCGGAGACGTCGAACGGATCGGACGGCGCGGTCAGCGCTGTCGCGGTCGCGGTCGCCGACGCAGCATCGGTCGTCGCCGTCGGAGTCGTTGTCGGCGCGGTCGGGGCCGGCGCAACCGTCGGGGCCGGCGCGGCCGTGGCCGTCGACGTCGACGTCGACGTCGACGTCCCGACGGTCGAGGTCACCGCAACGGTCGAGGTCACCGCGGCGGTCGTGGTCGCCGGCTTCGTGGCTGGCGGTGCCGCCGTCGTCGTCGGGACCGCGGCTACGGAGGCGGCCTTCTCCGTATCGCCGAAGGTGCGCATCGCAGCCGCCGCGGCGAGGGTGACGCAGCCGACGGTCAGGCCGATCATGGTCAACTGCCGTCGGCGCCCGCGCGTCCCGCTCGAGGACTTGTCGTTCGTCGGGTTCCGCCCCATGTCTTGTCCGCCTCCGCCTACCGTCGGTGGTGCCGGTCGCTCCCGGCTCGACCGGGACGACCACCGCCGCGGCAGGCTACGCCCTGAGCCCGCGCCCGAGGAAGGGTTCCGGCCCAACGCGGGCGCGAACCCCGCCGCGGCCGGTGTCGGCACTACCGTCGGTGCTGGAGGAACCCGTCCATGCGATCTCGACCCCTGCCCGGCGCCCGCATCCGCACCATCGTCGGTCTGCTCGCTCTCGTTGCCGCGACAACGCCCGCGGTGACGCACGGCGTGGCTGCGCAGGCTGCGTCGTGCACGGTCGGCCGGCCGCTGCGTTGGGCATCGCGCGGCGCCGACGTCGCGTGCCTCGAGGCGGCGCTCGTCGCCCGCGGCTACAGCGTCAACAGTCCTGACGAGTTCTACGGCGTGTCGACCGCCGACGCCGTGCGCTCGTTGCAGACGGCGAGCGGGCTGAAGGTCGACGGTGTCGCCCATCTCGACGTGCTGCAGGCGCTTGGCCTGTTGGCGTCGACGACGTCGACGACGTCGACCTCGCCGGCCGACCACGCCAACGAAACGTCGGTCGTGCAGACGCTGCGCCTCGGCACGTCGGTGCAAGGTCGACCCCTCGAGGCGATCGAACGCGGCACACCCGGTGGACGCGTCGTGCTCGTGGTCGGTGCCATCCACGGCGACGAAGGTGCCGGCCAGGCCGTGATCGGGTGGCTGCGCAGGATGCCGGTGCCGGCCGGCATCGACCTGTGGCTCGTGCCGACGATCAATCCCGACGGCGAAGCGCTGGGCCAGCGCCAGAACGCCAACGGTGTCGACCTCAACCGCAACTTCCCGCGCAAGTGGGGTGCGCTCGGTTCGCCCGGGTACTGGCAGTACGCGGGGCCGAGCGCGGCGAGCGAGCCGGAGACGCAGGCGATGGTCGGCCTGCTCGACCGCATCAGGCCCGAGATCACGCTCTGGTACCACCAGGACCTCAACGAGGTCGACCCGGCCGGCGACCCGGCGGTCTACAACACGTACGCGCGCTACGCCAAGATGCGCGTGGTGAACGTCACCGGGGGCACGTACACGGGCACGGCGACGCAGTACTGCTACGGCGTGTCGCCCGACGGAACGGCATTCGTCGTCGAGCTGCCCGGCCGCGTGCCGGGCCTGACGGCGTTGCGCCACGCCGCCGCCGTCTTCGCCTCTGTCGTGGCCTGATGGCCGGCGCTACTTCCTGGAGACCGAGGGGTCCGACCGAGTAGACACGGCGGTCGTGCCCCGCCCGAAGCTCGTCCGCCATGTGCCTGTCTTCCCGTGGAGCGCCACCGGGCTGTGGTCGCCGCGGCCCAGCTCGGTGGCGGTGCTCGTCGTCGGTCTCTGGATGTTCGGCACCGGCGAGTCGTTGATGATCGATGCCCGCCTCGGCAACTCGCCGTGGACGGTGCTCGCCGACGGCCTCGCCCGCCATGCCGGCGTGGCCATCGGGACGATGACCGTGATCGTGTCGGGCTTCGTGCTGCTCGGATGGGTCGTGCTGCGCGAGCGGCCGGGCCTCGGCACGATCGGGAACGCGCTGCTCATCGGGTTGGCGGTCGACGTGATGGAGCCGCTCCTGCCGGCGCCGACGGGTCTCGCGCCGCGGTTGGCGGAGGCCGCCGCCGGGATCGCTCTCGTAGCCGTCGGCGGCGCGTTGTACCTGTCGACCCAGCTCGGCCCGGGGCCGCGCGATGGCTGGATGACCGGGCTCGCCAAACGGCTCGACCAGCCGATCGCCCGGGTGCGCCTCTCGATCGAAGCGGTCGTTCTCGTCGCCGGTTGGCTGCTCGGCGGACGCGTCGGCGT
>JAYUAM010000810.1:0-1205 GCA_043741295.1 Acidimicrobiia bacterium | reverse complement strand
GGCGACCAACTGCGCGACCAGGCGGCCCGCGGTGATCATGCCGATGCCGGTCGAGTCACCGGCGAAGCCGATCGGCCCCCGCGGCCCGATGCCGTCGTAGCGGTCGGTCGTCGGGTCGGCGCTGCAGGCGGCGTGGGCAGCAGGGGTAGCGACGACGAGCGCGGCGAGGGTGATGCTCAGGGCCGCGCCCGCCCGGGCGAGGCGGCGCATGTCCCCGACCTTATGAGTCCGACGCCGCAGCCGGGCGGTCAGAGCGATTGCGGGTTCAACGATTGGCCGAGAGTTGGCGATCCGCCCGGTCGCGCGGTGAGCTTCGGGCGGGGGGAATGCCGCGTCGGCATCGACGGTTGCACCCGCTATGGCAACAGCTACCTGGAACGGCGTGGTCATCGCCGAGACCGCCGACACCGTCGTGGTGGAGGGCAACCACTACTTCCCGATCGAATCGGTGGATGCGTCGGTCCTGCGACCGTCGAGCACACATTCGACCTGTCCGTGGAAGGGCGAGGCCAGCTACTACACGCTCGCCGTGGCCGGCAAGGAGAACACCAACGCCGCGTGGTACTACCCGACGCCGAAGGACGCTGCCGCCAACATCAAGGATCATGTGGCCTTCTGGCGCGGCGTGACGGTCGAGGCGTAGGCCGCACCCCGGGGGCGAGCCCGATTGCCCAGCGTGAAGGCGTGGTCAACGGCGCAACGCCGTAGCGTGCCCGGGCGATGGCCGCACCGCTGACCCCGAGTACCAACGACGGCGCACGCCGGCAGCAGCTACGGGCGATGAAGCGGCGCGCATCGGCGCTGCTGATCGCCGCAGCGGTCGTGTACGTCGTCGCCCGCGTCATCGAGAAGCACCACCCGGCCATCGGCTATCTGCGGGCGACGGCGGAGGCGGCGATGGTCGGTGGTGTCGCCGATTGGTTCGCCGTCACCGCGCTGTTCCGCCACCCGCTCGGGTTGCCGATCCCGCACACGGCGATCGTGCCGAACCGCAAGGACCAGATCGGCGAGAGCCTCGGCGAGTTCGTGCAGGAGAACTTCCTATCTCGCGAGGTCGTGATCGAGAAGCTGCGCGGCGCTGGCGTGGCCCGGCGCGCTGCTGGCTGGCTCTGCGAGCCGGCCCATGCGGCTCAGGTGGGCGATCAGTTCGCCACCGCGCTGGCCGGGGTGGCCGAGGTGCTGCGCGACGAGGACGTCGCGCCGGC
>JAYUAM010000809.1:0-7593 GCA_043741295.1 Acidimicrobiia bacterium | reverse complement strand
CGCTCGTCGGCGTCGGCCTGGTCGAGCTCGACCCATGGGGCGCCCTCGATCGGCGCGTGACCCGGCAACGCCGAGTACGAGCTGTTCAGAAACTTCGTGTGCGTCTTCGGTGTGAGCAGGGTGAGGGGGAAGCGCTCCGCGAGTCGGGCGTCGCCGGCCACCGATTCATCAGCGGCAGTGTACGTCGGCAGCGCGCCGTGGCCTTCGTGTTCGAGGGCGTCGCTCGCCAGGAGGAGCCGGCCCGACGCGGTCGCGAACCCGCCCTCGGCGTACGGGAGCAGGTCGTCGGGCAGCGAGAGGCGCACGAAGCCGTCGGCCCGCAACCGCTCGACGTCGACGTCGCGCAGCGCGCTGGCGATGAGCGATTCGTCCGACTCGAACAACTCTGGTTCGGTGAAACCCAGCGCGCCGGCGAGGCGTCGCCACAGCTCGCTGTTCGGCACGCTCTCGCCCACCGGAGCGATCGCCGGTTCGTTCCATCCGAGGTACAGGTGGCCCCACGCCGGCACGACGTCGAGCTGTTCGAGCTGCGTGGTGGCGGGGAAGATCACGTCGGCGTAGCGCGCCGTGTCGGTCATGAACTGCTCGCTCACGACGGTGAACAGGTCGTCGCGTTCGAGCCCGCGGCGGACAAGCGCGGCGTTCGGGTTGGTGACGAGCGGGTTGGCGGCCCACACCACGAGCGCCTTGATCGGCGGGTCGAGAGTCGCTTGCGCCCCGTCGAGGCCGTCGGCGAGATGGCGTCCGAGGTGGTTGACGTTCAGCCCGCGGCGGGGCGCCCCGGCCGCGAGGTGCGGCGCGTCGAACACCGAGTCGTCGACGTTCACGTCGGACCACGTGCCGACGCTGCGGGCGAACCCGCCACCGCGCTCGCGCCACGCGCCGGTGAGCGCCGGCAGGCAGGCGAGCGTGCGGTAGAACATCGCCCCGTTCTCGTGGTGCTCGGCGCCGATGAGCGTGCGCACGAAGGCCTTCCGCGTCGAGCCGTAGGCGGCGGCGAGCCGCTCGATCTCGGCCGGTTCGAGTCCGCACACGACCGCCGCCCGCTCCGGCGACCAGCCGGCCACCTGCTCGACGAGTCGCTCGTAGCCGACGGTGTGGGCATCGACATAGGCATGGTCGATCAGGTCGTCGCGCACGAGCACGTGCATCAGCGCCAGCATCAGGGCGACGTCGGTGCCCGGCCGGGGCTGCATGAACCAGTCGGCCGACTCGGCCGTGGCCGTTCGCATTGGATCGATGACAACGACGGTGGCCCCGGCGGCGCGGGCCTCTTCGACGAACGGCCAGAGGTGCCGGTTCGTGAGGAGTGTGTTCGTGCCCCACAGGATGACGAGCTCGGCGAAGCGCACGTCGGTGGGGTCGCAACCGCGGCCCGAGCCGAGGGTGGCTTTGGTGCCGGCGCCGGCGGTGAGGCCGCACACTGAGCCGACGCCGCGCGTGCTCCCGAGCTTGGCGAACAACCGACGGTCGAGCGAGCTCATCTGCACCAGGCCCTGCGTGCCGGCCGAGTTGAACGGCCAGATCGCCTCGCCGCCGTACTCGGCGCGCACGGCGAGCAGGCGCTCGGCCGTGAGCGCGAGCGCGTGCTCCCACGAGGACGGTTCGAACCGGCCCTCGCCCTTCGCTCCGACGCGCACGAGCGGGGTGAGGATGCGGTCGGGGCTGTAGACGCGGTCGAGGAAGCGGTTCACCTTCGGGCACAGCTCGCCGCGCGAATAGGGGTGGGCCGGGTTGCCGCGCAGCTTGACGGCGCGCCCCGTCTCGTCGTCGACGGTGGCGACCCAGCCGCAGGTGTCGGGGCAGTCGTGGTGGCAGGTACCGAGCACGGTGCGGAAGGCCATGATCCGAGCCTACGATGGGCCGGCGCGTGCGACGAGCGGGTTCCGGACGGGGTCGTCGTCGCGCTGATCGCGTCGGCGGTGCCTCAGAACTGGGTACCATCGCCCAACCGGGCCCGCCCGACACTGGACGGGTCCTGCGGGGAAGCAGGTGACACGTCGATGAGTTCGCCGTGGATCGACATCGCCATCTCGGTGGCGTTCGTGTTTTTCGTGTTCAGCATGGTCGTCTCCGGGCTGAACGAGCTGTGCAACTGGTTCGGTCAGGTGCGCTCGAAACAGCTCTGGCAGGCGCTCCACGACCTCACCAACCCGGAGGCAGGGTTCGCCAAGGCGCCCCCCGGCCGGAACGGACCCGTGTGGTCGCGCGTCGCCCGGTTCCTGCTCGGCCTCGCGAACACGTTCTTCCGCGTGCCGACCGGGCGCATCGACCACCGCCCGCTGCTCGCCCCCGAGGGCGATCTCAGCGGCTCGACCGAGTTCCTGTCGGTCCTGCGGTCGACCGCCGCGTTCCGCAGCCTGGAGACGGCGATCGGTGGACGCAGCTCGATCCGGCACGTCCCGCCGCCGGTGTTCGCCGACGCCCTGCAGGAGCTCGGCCTGCGTGGCGACGGCGAGCTGCAGCGCGTGCTCGACGGGCTGCACGTGATGAGCCCGCTCCGACGCCAGGTCGACGACCTGAACCTGCTCGTCAGCTCGAACATCGCCGCCTTCCACGAGCGCATGTCGGGTTGGTTCGACCACCAGATGAACGAGCTGTCTCGCCGCTACCGCCGCGACGTGCGCCGGGTGATGTTCGCCCTCGGCTTCGTGGTCGCGGTCGGCGCGAACCTCAACGCGATCACCGTCGTGGCCGATGCCCAGCGCGACAGCGACCTGCGCCAGGCGCTCGTGGCCGGGGCCACGCAGGCCGCGGCCCAGGACACCGCCACCTGCCCGGCGTCGACCGGGCAGGGCGCGGCCGGCCCGCTCGACTGTGCGCGGGACCGCATCGCCCAGGCGCGCTCGCTGCGGGTCACCACGTTCTGGAACCTCGATGGGCCGTGCCGCGACGCCAAGCCGTGCTCGAACTGGGGCGAGCGAGCCCTCGACGTGCTGCCGGCGGCGGCGGGCAAGGTGGTGCACCATCCGCTCGCCTCGATCGGCCGGCTGATCGGCTGGCTGCTGGCGTCGATCGCCCTCTCGTTCGGGAGCTCGTTCTGGTTCGACGCCGTGCGACGGCTGGTCGGCTACCGGCGGGTCCCACCGGCCCGGGTGGTGTGAGGTGACCACCGGAGCCGACCTCGTCGCCACGGCCGTCAGGATCACCAGCAGCCGCAGGCGCGTCTACGTGCTCGGTGCCCATCCGGCCACGAGCGATCCCGATCCGCCGCAGTTCGACTGCTCGAGCTTCGTCGGATGGGTGTGCGGTCAGTTCGGCATCACCGTCGGCTTCTTCCCGCCGTACACGGTGACGCAATGGAACGCCTGCAAGCAGGCGGGAACCACGATCAGCGTCGAGGCCGCGGTGCGCACGCCGGGCGCGCTCCTGTTCAACCATCGCCGTCCGGACGGCACGCCCGTCGACCCGCCGCCCGGCCTGGTGCCCGCCGACTTCCACGCCCACGTAGCGTTCTCGCGGGGCGACGGCAGCACCGTCGAGGCGATGAACCCGGCCGCCGGCTGCGGCATCGGCAACGCCCAACCGGCCGGCGTGCGCTGGACGGCCGGCGCGCTCGTGCCCGGTGTGAGCTACGGCGTCGCGACGGCGTCCGGGCCGGGCACCTCGTCGAGCACGCCAGGCCCTGTGCCGACCTACCCGGGCGACGCGTTTCCCGGCGCCGGCCACGACGTGGTCGTCGGATGGCAGGTGGGGATGATCGCGTGCGATGTCCTCGCCGACACCGTGCAGAACCACGACGGCGACTTCGGCGACGGCATGACGGTGAAGATCAACGAGTTGCAGACGTCGTTCGGGTGGAGCGCGCCGGACGGGCGCGCCGGCGCACACACCTGGTCGCACATGTACACGCGCCGACGGCTGCCGTGCCCGCGGTGCGGGCGGTGACCGCGAGCCAGGACGTGGTCGGGGCCGCAGGCGCGGCGGACCGCACCGGCCGTCGGTACGAGGTGAATGGAGTCTTCGAGGGTGGGGGCGCGAAGGGCGTCGCCTACGTCGGCGCGCTCCACGCCTGTCGCGATGTCGGTCTCGACTTCCGCGCCGTCGCCGGCTCGTCGGCCGGGGCGATCACCGCCGCGCTCGTCGCCAGCGGGCACGGGCCCGACGAGATCGAAGACCTCCTCGGCCGCGCCCTGGCGTCGTTCGGTCGGCCGACGGTTGCGCTGCTCAGCCTCCGTCGCCGGAGCGTCCTGGCCAGCGCGAAGCTGCGCGACTGGCTGACGGCGACGATCGACACGAAGCTCACCGCGCTCGGGCACCCGGGGGACGGCACCGACCGCACGTTTCGCGACGTCGAGTCGGTCACGGGCATCTCGCTGTACGTCGTGGCCATGGATCTCGGCAGCCGCCAGCCGATCGTGTTCTGCCCGACGCTGACGCCGAACGCCCCGGTGGCCGACGCAGTGTTGGCGTCGTCGGCGATCCCCGTGGCGTTCCCCGCGCAGCGCGTCGAGATCGACGGCGAGGTACGACGACTGGCCGATGGCGGCGTGTATGCCAACTACCCCTCGTTCGTGTTCCTCGACGACGAGTTCCGCCGCTGCTTCGACCTACCCGACGCCGAGCGCAACCGGGCCACGGTGGGCTTCGTGCTCGACGCCCACGGCGCAGCCAGCGACCAGCGCGGTCTCGGCCGTGACCAGCTGGCCGAGATCCGCACGATGCCGGGCCTGCCGGCGATCTCCGACCGCGGTTCGGCCGAGCGCGACCTCGGGATGTTCGGTGGGTTGGTCACCTCGCCGCTCGTGCGGTTGGCCGCAGTGCTCCTGCCGGTCGTGCTCGTGCTGCTCGCACTCGGATGGTCCCAGCGCGAGTTCCGTGACGGCATGCCGACGCTCACGCGCATCCCGCGCGGCCTGCAGGACGTGACGATCCTCTCGCTCACCATCGTGACAGCGTTCCTCGTCGGCTTCGCCGTGGCGATCGCCTTTGCCGTTCTGCGTCTCGGGCGGGCACTCGTCGACGAGGGCGTTGTCGGTGCCAGCGCGGCGATGGGGGTCGGACCGAACGTTCCCTACTGGGTCGGGGCCAACCCGACCACCGTCGACCTGGCGGCGAGGAGCCACGTCGTCGTGCGCATCCCGCTCCCACCCGATCTGAAGACGCTCGGGTTCCGGATGAAGCCCGACACGCGCGACGCCGCCGTCGCCAACGGACGCCGCGCCGCGTTCGAGGCGTTCGCCCGCTACGGCGTGGCGATCCCGGAAGGCGCCCAACCGGCCGCGTCCGCAGGGGCGCACGCCGGGTCGGGGAACGCGGGCGCGCCGGTGACGCCGCCGGTGCACCGAGGCGGTCGCTGGCGTCAGATGGCCGGCTCGGTGGTCTCGTTCGTGCTGTTCACGATCGGCTTCGCCCTGGCCACGTTGCTGTCGCTCGCCTCTGTCCGTTCCGGGTTCGACGGTTCGATTCCGTGGTGGCAGCTGGGCCTGCTCCTGACCGTCGGCGCCGCGCTGCTCGTGTTCCACGGGATGCGTCGGCATCGTCGAGCCGCCGCGAGAGCGACGTTCCTGGACCACCGCTCGTCGCGGTCGCTGCTGCTCATCTCCGCGGTGTCGGGGCTTGTCGGCGTGGGCCTGATCGCGTTCGTCGCCACCCGCGGCAACGATGCCGCGCTGAACATCGGCGATCAGCTCTTCTCGTCGCCGTTCGTCGGCACGGTGCTGCAGTCGACCGACCGCGGCGACGGCACGACGTTCCACGTCGACATCGACGTGAGCGTCGCGTCGTTCCCGGAGGGCTTCGCGCGCGACGCGCTCGACAACGACATCGCCGACGATCATGTCGGGCGCTGCGACGCCCCGGACGGATCGGCGTGCTTCGTCTTCAACTCGGATCACGCGATCGACCCCGGTTCGCAGGCGCTGCGCTACGTCGACACCCGCGGCATCGTCGTGCGCGAGGCCGATCTTTGGTTCGCACCTTTTAGCGACACCTGGGTGCTGCTCGCCGCGGTCCCGTTCCTGCTCCTAGCGGTACGCGCCGCGTCGGAGCGGCGGGCCCGGCGATGGCTCGCGCGGTTCCAGGCTCGGCGCGTCCACGATCGCCCGGCGAGCCCGACGGCCACCGGACGCACCGGGAACGCCGCGTCGGTCTGGTCACCACCCGTCGTCGACCAACAGATCCACTAGCGCGACGTTCGGTCCCGGCGTCGCCCGCCCGGATCCGCGCGTGCGCTCAGCCGTTCGGTGGCCCGAGCTGTGCGTTGCAGGCCCGCTTGGCCACGCTCGCGCCGAGGGCGCGATAGGCCTCGAACTGCTCGACGTCGTAGAACTGGTCACCGGTCGAGTCGTTGGGGAACAGCGGGCGGGCCTTCTGATAGGCGAGCACGTCGGCCGGCGAGTCGTCGTGCACGAGGGCCTTCTTCACGTAGATGAGCGTGCCCGGTTCCTTCTCGCATCCCGGGTAGGTGAACGGCACGATCGCGTGCGCGGCCCGGCAGAGCCCAGGGGCCGTGAGGCCGACGAGCGCGAACGAGTCCGCATCGAGGTCGTCGAACTCGACGCCGAGTTCAGCCCGGGCGAGAGCGATGGCCTGCCCGAGCGATCGCATCGTGCCCGGAGTGTCGCCCGAGGCGTCGATCGCCCAGATCGTGGTGCAGCCCCGCCGCAGCAGCTCGACGAGCCCGAGGTTCTCGTAGTGGCCGCCGTCGGCGACGTACACGAACGGCGAGTCGAGGTGGTTCTGGCCGAACATCTCGCGCCACAGGTACGTGGGCCGCACCAAGGGCTCGAAGCGCTCGCCATCGCCGAGCGCGGCGACCCGCCGGGGGTTCGGCAGCCAGACGCCGAGCCGCAGGTTGAGCAGAGCGATGAGCATGCGGTACGCCGGTTGGTTCATGCGACCCATCGAGGGGGCGACGGCCGCGCCGGAGATCGACACGGCCGACAGCGGGCTCACGTCGCGGCGCCGGCCGGTGAGCGACACGCCGGTCGCCCGGCGGTAGAGCGTCTGGAACCACCGTTCGCGCACGATGCGGTCCTCGAACGTCGTCGTGCCCACCGATCCGACGAGCGGGCCGCCGACGCGTTCCGCCGAGAACACGAAGCTCGTGACCCCGAGCCCCGGCGGCGTCAGGCCGAGGTCGGCCACGTGGGCCGAGGCGCAGATCAGCAGCTGCGGCCAACCTTCACAGCCGAGCGCCGACATCGGCGGTTCCTGGTCGGAGCGGATCGGCGCAACGGTCACGCGCCCGTGCTCGTCGGTGACGCGGTGCAGCGCGAACACCGAGCGAAGCCGGCGTTTGTAGAACGGTTGGGCCGACCAGGCGATCGGGTTCGCCGAGACCATCACCAGCGCGACGAGCGCGGCGACGACCAGCCACACGAGCGTGTTCGCCCGCGTCCACCGGCGCGTACCGGCGTCGATGGCGATGAGCAGGAAGACCACCAGGGAGAGCGGCACGGCGATGGCGACTGCCAACTTCTGCACTGCGGTGCGCAGCTTGTGCGGGATCTTGGCGACCTTCTTCGGCAGGCTCCCGCGGCCGCCGCTCGACCCGGACCGCGTGACGAGGTGAGCCATCGCCACCGCCATCGAGCCGACCGCCGTCGCCACCGACCGCGTGCCGACCTTGAGGTCGGAGGCGTGGAGGAA
>JAYUAM010000808.1:0-7607 GCA_043741295.1 Acidimicrobiia bacterium | reverse complement strand
CGATGTGTTCCGCGCCCTCACGCCGATCGGCGAGATCGCGTCGCTGAACATCGGTAGCCGCCCGGCATCGCGCACGGCGTCGAACCGCATCGAGGACCTGCGGGCGATCCCGTGGGTGTTCTCGTGGAGCCAGTCGCGCATCATGCTGCCGGGCTGGTACGGCACGGGGATGGCGTTGGAGCGCTGGGTCCGCGGGGCCGGCGACGGCAACGGCGACGTCGAAGGAAACGGAGACGGCGATGCCGGCGAGGCGTCGCGCCTCGAGACGTTGCGCGAGATGCACACCCGCTGGCCGTTCTTGCGCGCCGTGCTGTCGAACATGGGCATGGTGCTGGCCAAGAGCGACCTCACGATCGCCGACCGCTACCGCGAGCTGACGGCCGGGGTGCCGGGCGCCGACGCCGTCGTCGACCGCATCGTCGCCGAGCACCAGCGCACCGTCCACTGGTTGCTGCAGGTGACAGGCGACGCGACGCTGCTCGCTGACAACCCCGCGCTCGCCCGCAGCATCCGCAACCGCTTCGCTTACCTCGACCCGCTGAACCACCTGCAGCTCGCGTTCCTGCGCCGCCACCGGGCCGGCGCGATAGCCGGTGCACTGATCGACGACGCAGTGATCGACGACGCTGTCGACGACGCAGCGATCGACGACGCCGAGCACCCCGACGAGCGCGAGCTCATCGAGCGCGGCATCCAGCTCACGCTCAACGGCCTGGCCACCGGGCTGCGCAACAGCGGGTAGACAGGCGATGATCCGCTGATCAGGGCCCTTGATGGCGAAACCTGTATCCCGGCGGCGCGCCGCCCCTCTTTCGAGTCGAGAAGTCGCCCCGCGACCGGCGGGCCACCGCGAAAGGCAACGCCATGGCAAGGATCTTCGTGAGCTACGCGCGTTCGACGCGCGCGGCGGTGGAGCGCGTGGTTGCCGATGTGCGCGCCAGCGGGCACGATGCGTCCTTCGACAACGTGCTCGCCGGCGGGCAGAACTGGTGGAACGAGCTCCTCGCGACCGCCGGTGCCGATCTCGTACCTGACCGAGTTGAACGATCGGGTGGAGTCGCCGGTGTCGCTGTCCAGGGAGACCCAACTCGGCATCGTCGGGGAGCTCCGAAGCCGGGTTGCCGGCGACGAGGCCGACGTGCTGCACCTGCTCCACCGACTGCGCGCCCGACCCGACGTGTACCAGCAGGTGGCGGTCGACATCGACGCGCTGCTCGGATCACTGGCGACTGCGATGGCCGGCGCGACGGCCGGAGCGACGTCGCGTACTTCCGATCGGGCGCTGCTCCCGCCACCCCTCCAGCAACCGCAACCGCAACTCCAACCGCAACGGCAACCGCACCCGCATCCGAATGGCCCACCGGCAGCTGGGTCGGCGTGGCCAGCCGGCGAGACCAAGCCGGCGAACTTCCGTGTCTGGGCCATCGTCGTCTTCGTGGCGTGCGTGCCGACGGTGTGGGGCGTGCCGGCCGGAGTGATCGCGGTGTACGAGTCGTCGCGGGTCGACAGGAGGTGGCGAGCTGGCAACCACGCGGGAGCGCTCCAGGCCTCTCATCGGGCGCGCGCGTGGATCATCGTCGGTGGCCTGCTCGTGGTAAACGTGCTCACCGCGTGGATCTACACGACGTTGCGGCGTTCGTGAGCTCCTCGACCCGGCGACGTTCGCGCTCGGCCGAGCGTTAGCGTCGACGCGGTGCAGACCCGGAACATCATGCTCGTCCTGCTCCTCACCAGTCTGGGCGCGGCGGCGTGCACGAGCGCGGCATCGAAGACGAGCGCGCCGACCACTACAGGATCGGCGACGGCAGTAGCGGTCGAGACCACGAACGGCGCGGTGACCACCACCGCGTCGGCCACGGTGACGACGTCGGTCGTCGCCACGACGAGCGCGGCGACGACGGCCACCACCTCGACCACCGTCGCCGACCGGCCTGCGCGGGCGGGCGCACAGCGGATGCACTTCGAGGTCGGCCCGATCGCGATCATGCCGGGCCAGAACAACATCGCGTTCAAGGCCGGCATCCCGAAACCGACGGTCGACGGCTTCGCCACCCGCATCGCACCCGACCTCCGGCTCGACGACGGCACGGTACCGGCGGTGGACGACATCCACCTGCACCACGGCGTGTGGCTCAACCGCGACGCCGTCGACCTCACCCGGCCCGGTCTGCCCGAGCGGCTGTTCGCGGCCGGCGAGGAGAAGACCGTCACCACGCTGCCCGACGGCTACGGCTATCCGGTGAAGGCCACCGATCACTGGGTGCTCAACTACATGATCCACAACCTGTGGAACCGCACGAAGAGCGTATGGGTCACCTACGACATCGACTTCATCCCCACCACCGCGCCCGAGTCAGCCGCCCTGGTCGCCGCCCACCCGGTGTGGACCGACGTCGAGAACGGGTCCGCCTACCCGGTGTTCGACGTGCACCGCGGCGATGGAGCCGGCGGCACGTTCACGTTCCCCGACGACCGCCCCGACCCCTACGGCGGCCAACCAGCACAGAACACGTGGACGAGCGACCGCGGCGGCGTGCTCATCAACACCGCTGGCCATCTCCATCCGGGCGGGCTGCACACGGACCTGTGGCTGCAGCGCGCGGCGGCCACCGCGCCCGCCGGTCACGCCAAGCCCCGTCCGGTGCTCATGACGCCGCGGCTGCAGTACGAGGCGCAGAAGCTCGGCTTCATGGACGACCACTGGGTCAGGGTCGAGGGCGCGCGCGCCGAGGCCGAGGTGACCGCCGAGGCGATCTACCTCACGTTCGGCCGGCGCGCGACGCCATCGACGCCCGCCAGGGCGTGACGGTCGACCTGCTCTACGGCGACCACGAAGGCGGCCAGCGCACGATCACCCGCTTCTCGCTGTTCCCCCGCGGCGAGGACGTGTGGCTCACCGCGGTCACCCGCCACTGGAACCTCGATCGCGCCGCGCCGCGGTAGCCGCGTCGGTGACGTGGACTATCGGGAGCGCAGGGTGGCGAGACCGTCACCGGCGAGCTGGTCGAAGGCGGCCCGGCGACCGGCTAGCGCAAGGAGCAACTGCTTGCTGGGACCCGACACCTCGGGACCGCTACCGGTAGACCACCTGGCGTCGGTAGCGCGCAGCGTCAGGCCGGCGACGCGCTTCTTGGCACCGAAGACGGGCTGAAGGCCCTTGAGGAAGTCGACGCACGCCACGTAGTCCTCGACGGGCAGGTCGAAGGGCTTGCCGACCGCTTCGGCAACGTCGGCTGCATGGATGGCGAGCTCATTGAACACACCCTTCAGTTTGAGCCCGGGCGGAATGCTGCGCGACGCCGCCGAACTCGTGGTCTTGGCGGCGATGTCGGCGGTGGACATCTCGGTCGTCAGCGCGCGCACGAGCTTGGCGTTCATCTTGGCGAGATTGAACCCGGAGCCGACGAACGCCCGGAACACCTGGCCCTTGGCCATCGTCGGGATGACGAGCATGTGGGCGGCCACGTCCTTCACGGTCCAGTCGGCGCACAGCGAGGGTCGCTTCCAGTCGTCCGGTGTCAACGAGGCGAGGTACGTGCCGAACGCTCGGCGACCGTTCTCGATACTCGTCCAGGTGTCCGTCACCTGTTCCATGCCACGGCCTCCATCAAGATCCCCGTCCAGATCTCTGTCCAGATGTCTGTCCACATCTCCTTCACCTGCTCCATCGCGCTGGTCATCACGGCTCCTGTCGTCGTACAACTCGTGGTCCACGATCGTCGATCGAGCGATCGCAACACGTACGACGAACGACTTGCGTCGATTTCGACAGTCAAGGCCCAAGATCTCGTGCGCCGACCGAGGAAGTCGCCGAGGAAGTCGCCGAGGAACCCGGCGAGGTCACGGGTCGAGGGATCGCAGGACGGACGCGGGGTCGACCTCGTCGGGCATGCGCAGGTCGCCGCGGGGTGAGACGCTGACCGAACCGACCTTCGGGCCGGCCGGCAACGTCGTGCGCTTGAACTGCTGGCGGTGGAAGCGCTCGATGAACACCACGAGCCACTTGCGGATCGTCGCGTCGTCGTAGGCCGCACCGGGCGCGTCGCCCGGCGGGCCGGCGAATGCGTGGCGGGCGAGCGCCTCCACCTTCGCCGCACCGAAGCCGTTGCGCAGCCAGTGCCACAGGAAGAAGTCGTGCAGCTCGAACGGGCCGAGCACGTCCTCGGTGGCCTGCACGATGTTGCCGTCGGCATCGGGCGGGAGCAGCTCGGGCGACACCGGCGTATCGAGCACAGCGTGCAACGTCTTGGCGACGTCCGTCATCGACGCGCTTGTGCCGATGTTCCCGGCGATGTTCCCGGCGATGTTCTGGGCGATGTTGTCGGCGTACCAGCGCACGAGGTGGCGCACCAACGTCTTGGGTACCGAGGAGTTCACGCCGTAGTTCGACATGTGGTCGGCGTTGTAGGTGCACCAGCCCAGCGCCAGCTCGGACAGGTCGCCCGTGCCGACGACGATGCCGCCGACCTGGTTGGCGACGTCGAACAGGATCTGGGTGCGCTCGCGGGCCTGGGCGTTCTCGTAGGTGATGTCGTGCAGGTCGGGTGCGTGCCCGATGTCGCCGAGATGCCGGGCGACGGCGTCGCCGATGGGGATCGTGCGTGACTCCACGCCGAGCCCGTCCATCAGATCGTCGGCCGCCGAACGGGTGCGCGCCGTGGTTCCCGGACCGGGCATCGTGATGCCGAGGATCATGGCCGGCGAGGCATCGAGTCGACGCGCCGCTTCGACGGCGACGAGCAGGGCGAGCGTCGAATCGAGCCCGCCCGACACGCCGATCACGAACCGGCTCGCCCGGGCCGCCATCGCCCGCCGGGCGAGGCCGGTGGACTGGATGGCCAGGATCTCGCGCGCCCGTTGGTGGACCGTCGCCGGATCGTCCGGCACGAACGGATCGCGCTCGAAGGCTCGACGCAGCGTCGCCAGCGGCGGCAGCGCGTCGGTGACCGTGACGACGCGGTACCCGGCGGGCATCGCGCTCGTCGACCACGTGATGTTGCGCGCCCGCTCGTTGGCGAGCTTCTCGATGTCGATGTCGGCGACGGCCTGCGAGCCGGCGAACACGAACCGCTCGGACTCGGCGAGGACCGACCCGTTCTCCACGGCGAGGCAGTGGCCGCCGAACACGAGATCCTTCGTCGACTCGGTGGGGCCACTACCCGCGTAGAGGTACGCCGCGTGCAGGCGCGCCGACTGCTGGCGCACCAGCTCGCCGCGGTAGTCGGCCTTGGCCACCAGCTCGTTCGACGCGCTCGGGTTGGCGATGACCAGCGCGCCAGCAAGGGCGAGTGGCCCGCTCGGCGGCTCGGGGGCCCACAGGTCCTCGCAGATCTCGATGCCCAGGGTGAGCGGCCCGACGGCGAAGACCTGGCGGCGGTCGAGCAGGAAGGGGTCGAGGCCGGGGAGCGTGACCGTGCTGGCGACGTCGGCGCCCGGCGTGAACCAGCGGCGCTCGTAGAACTCGCCGTTGTTCGGCAGGTGCACTTTCGGCACCGCGCCGTGCACGCGCCCGGCGTGGAGAACGAGCGCGGCGTTGTAGCGACGGCCGTCGGCGGTGCGCAGCGGCGCACCGACCACGAGCGCCGCGGGAAGCGCTTCCGTGCGCCGCACCAGATCGGCGAGCGCCCCCTCGGTGCGGGCGAGGAGGTCGGCCGAGAGGAACAGGTCTTCACACGTGTACCCCGTGAGCCCGAGCTCGGGGAAGACGACGAGCGCGGCACCGTCGGCCGCTGCCCGTTCGGCCCAGGCGACGAGCTCGTCGGCGTTCGCCGCCGGATCGGCAAGATGCACGGGGGGCGCCGCCGCCACGACGCGCACGAAGCCGTGGCGTCGCCAGTCGATCTCGCTCACGGTGTCACGCTACCGGTTGGGTCGGAGCGTGCCCGGTTACCGACAGCTACGACAGCGATCGGAAGGGCGACAGCTGGCATGCTGATGCCGTGGTCGCCATCCGTCGCCTTGCCGTCGGTGTCGGCACGGCTGCGGTGGGCGCCGCGCTCGTGGCCGGCAAGACCGCCGTCCGCCGCCAGCGCCGCCAGGTCGGGCCCGCGCCCGGACCGGCCGATGGACTGCCGACCGATCGGGCAAGCAGCAACGGCGGTCCGGCCCCCGCTCACGGCGCGGCCTCGGTGGCCGGGGCCGGCTTCGCCGTCGACCTCGCGCTCGACGACCTCGGGGTCGAGCACCTCTCGGCCACCGGTCGCGACGGCGCCGACCTGCATCTGGTGGCCAGGGGCGAGGGCCGTCCGGTCCTGTTCCTGCACGGCGTGCTGCTTCAGGCCGCGTCGTGGCGAGCGCAGTTCGCCCTCGCCGACCGCTACCGGGTGATCGTCCTCGATCAGCGGGGCCATGGGCGCTCGACCGTCGGGTCGGCCGGCTTCGGACTCGACCGTCTGGCCGACGACGTCGATGCCGTGATCCAGCAGCTCGACCTCGAAGGTGTGGTGCTCGTCGGTCATTCGATGGGCGGCATGGCCGCGCTCCGGTTTGCCCGCCGCCACCGGGTGGCCTTCGAGCGGCGGGTTGCCGGACTCGTGCTCGTGTCCACCAGCGCGTCGCCCGTGTTCGGGTTCGGATCCGGCGGCATCTCGCGGGCTCTGGCTGGCGCCGTGCGACTACCGGCCGGCGCCATCGGCTGGAACCGCGTGCCCACCTACCGGCCGGGTGACGACGACTTCAACTTCGCCGTCGTGCGCCTGTCGTTCGGCAGCCGACCGGCGCCGGCCGATGTCGACGCCACCCGCCGGATGGTCGCGGCGATGGACGAGGAGGCGTTCAGCCAGAGCCTCGTCGCCCTGCTCGCCAACGACGAGCGGGCCCATCTGGCGGCGATCGACAAGCCGACCGTGGTAGTCGTCGGCGGACGCGACCTCATCACGCCACCGCACCATTCGCGTCTGCTGGCCGAGAGGATCCCCGGTGCCGAACTACGCCTACTCGGCGGCAGTGGTCACCAGCTGATGATGGAACGGCCGGCCGAGCTGGCGGCGGCCATCGACGCGGTCGTCGCCCGCGCCGAGGTCGGCGCTCCCGCCGGCTGATACGCCCGCCCGGTCGCCGGGGCCGCTCAGCGGAACTCGCCGGAGAACGTGACGGGCGCCCCGTCACGTTCCCCCACGAGTTGGTCAACGTCAGTCCGTCGGGCGGCCGTCGGCGAGCCGACCGGACGCCTGCGCATCGATCTCGGCGTCGGGGTCGATCTCGGCGTCGGCGTCGGCGTCATAGAGCACGGCTCCGTCGAGCCCCGCAGCATCGACCAGGGTTGCCGCGCGCACCGCGCGCGCATCGACGTGGTCGTGTGCGTCCGCATCGCCGTCCGCATCGCCGTCCACATCGCCGTCCACATCGCCGTCGGCGTCGCCGTGCACATCGCCGTCGGGCTCGCCGTCCGCATCGGGGTCGCCAGCGCCGTCGCTGGCCGTGTCCAGCTCGAGTTCGGGGCGCTTCTGGCCCCGGGTGGCGAGCAGGTAGACCACGGCGACGAGGAACACGATCCCCGACACCCACTCGTTCACGCGCAGCCCGAACACGAGCGACGCCGTGTCGACGCGCAGCCGCTCGATGAAGAAGCGCATGAACGTGTACCCGGCGACGTACATCGCGAACAG
>JAYUAM010000807.1:0-3244 GCA_043741295.1 Acidimicrobiia bacterium | reverse complement strand
GACGCAGCGCGGCATCGCTGGCGTTCGTGCCCATCCACACCGGGATCGGGCGGGTCGGCAGCGGGTTGATGCCCACGTTCTCGAGGTCGTGGAACTGGCCGCGGAACGTCACGAGCGGCTCGGTCCACAACCGGCGCATCACGGCGATCTGCTCCGACAAGCGGGCCGTGCGCGTGGCGAACTCGGTACCGAGCGCGCCGTACTCCACGTTGTTCCAGCCGACGCCGACCGAGACGTGCAGGCGGCCACCGCTCAACAGGTCGAGCGTGGCGATCTGCTTCGCAGCCACTGCCGTCTGGCGTTGCGGCAACACGAGCACGCTGGTGACGAACTCGAGCGTCGTGGTGATACCGGCGAGGTGCCCGAAGAGCATGAGGATCTCGTGGAACGTGTGCTGGTCGGTGTAGGGCACGTTGGGGAAGCTCCCGATCGGCGGCGTGAACATCGCCGCCGACGCTCCGAGCACGTGGTCGTACGCCATGAGGTGCCCGAACCCGGCAGCCTCGGCATCGGTCGCGAACCGTCGGATGGCCACGGGATCGGTGCCGCTGTCGGCCTGCGAGAACACGACCCCGAGCTTCATGCCATCCCCCGACATCGGTGGGCCGAACGACCCGAGAGCGCCGCCCGGGTGTCTACCAGACGGCAGTCGGTGGTGGAATGTGGGCATGACACGGCTCGGCTACCAGATCCCGAACTTCACCTACCCCGACACCGGCCCCGCCGATCTCTTCGAGGCGGTGGCCCGCCAGGCCCGCGAGGCCGACACCTCCGGCTTCGACACCGTGCTCGTGATGGACCACTTCTACCAACTTCCCATGCTCGGCGCGCCCGAGGAGTTCATGCTCGAGTGCTACACGTTGCTCGCCGCGCTCGCGCGCGAGACGTCGAACGTGCGGCTCAGCGCGCTCGTCACCGGCAACACCTACCGCAATCCGGTCGTGCTGGCCAAGATCCTCACCACGCTCGACGTCGTGTCGAACGGGCGGGCGCAGCTTGGCATCGGCGCCGGGTGGTTCGAGCTGGAGCACACCGCGTTCGGCATCGAGTTCGGCACGTTCACCGATCGCTTCGAGAAGCTGGAGGAGGCGCTGCGCGTCATCGTGCCGCTGCTGCGCGGCGAGCGCGTGAGCCTGGACGGCGAGCGCTACCAGGTGGTCGACGCCGTGAACTCGCCGCCGGCCGTTTCGCGGATCCCGGTGATGATCGGTGGTGGCGGCGAGCGCAAGACGCTGCGCATGGTGGCGCAGTACGCCGACGAGTCGAACATCATCGCCGAGACCGCCGACCTGCCCCGCAAGCTCGAGGCGTTGGCCGCCCACTGCGAGCAGCTCGGCCGTGACCGCTCCGAGATCACCGTCTCTTGGCAGCGCACCGCGTGCATCGCCCCGACGATGGAGGAGGCGAAGGCCGACCTCGCCGCCTATCTGACGATGCGCGGGCTCGACGTCGGGTCGATGCCCGCCGAATCGCTCGCCGCGCTCACGTCACGGTTCATCCTCGGCGACCCTGACACGGTGGGCGAGCGGCTCGCCGCCGACCTCGCCCTCGGCGTCGACGGCTTTACGATCAACGCGCCCGCCAACGGCCACATCCCCGGCCGTGTCGCGCTGCTCGGCGAGACGGCGGCGAAGGTCGTCGGCTAGCCAACTCGTCAGGTGACACCGATTCCGACAGCGCCCGGTCAAGCGCCGGCGCGCAGCGGGGCCATCACCTGCTCGACGAAGCGGTGCACCGGCTCGGCCGACGGCGGGTGGCCGAAGTCCATCACGAAGTGCTGCACGCCGAGCGCGATCTTGTGGCCGAGCACGTCCACCAGCTGGGCCGAGTCGGCGTCGGTCTCCGGCAGCGGCTTCTCCAACGTGATGCTCACCTCGATCGCCGATGGGTCGCGTCCCGCCTTCTCGGCGGCAGCGCGCACGATTCCGAGCCGGCGCTTCCAATCGTCGTCGGTGCCGCGCATGCTCCCGTTCCAGCGGTCGGCCAGGCGACCGACGAGCGGCAAACCGATCTGCTCGCCCGACGCGCCGATGCAGATCGGCGGCACCGTCTCGGGTAGCGGCGGCGCCGACGCACCGTCGATGCGGAAGTAGCGGCCCTCGAACGACGGCTCGGGCTCGGTCCACATCAACCGGCAGATGGTGATCACCTCTTCGAGCTGGGCGAAGCGCACCGAGGCCTTCGGGAAGTCGTAGCCGTAGGCCTTGTACTCGTCCTCGCGCCAGCCGGCACCGATGCCGAGCACGAACCGGCCGCCCGAGAGCAGCTGCAACGTGGCCGCCATCTTGGCGGTGAGCGCCGGCGGTCGGTAGCCGTGGCCGAGCACGTGGTGGCACAGCTCGATGTCGGGGTAGCGGCCGGCGAGCCACGTGAGCGTGGTCCACGCTTCGAGGAACGGATCGGTCTTCGCGTCGAAGCCGTAGAAGTGGTCGGCGATCCACAGCGAGTCGAAGTGCGGCAACGCCGTGGGCAGGATGTGGCGGTCCTGATGCACCACGATCGGCTGGTAGTCGCTCCAACGGTTGCCGATCACCGGCGACAACCAACCGAACTTCACGTTGCCGGACCTGTTCGCTGCATTCATGGGCCCTCCTTGACGACACAACAGTGTCGCAGCATCGCCGGTCAGCGGTCGCGGCGCCGCTGCAGCACGCGCTCGGTGATCGACCGTGGGTGGTCGTTGCGCTCGACCCGCCCGCGGTCGCCGTGATCGCCCGGGTCGCCGACGAGCGCGGCGAACACATCGGTCCGGTTCGTGGTGTCGCCCGAGTTGGCGACGGCGAAGAACGGCAAGAACGTGTCGCCGTGGTGATCGAGACCCGTGTAGTCGCCGACGAAGAAGCCACCGGCATCCGGGGCGGTCCGCATGTCGAACGAGTCGCCCAATCGCCGCTCCGACCACGTGCGGCCACCGTTTCGTGACGTCGCCAGCCAGGTGTCGGTGAGCAGGGTCGCGGGGTCGGTCGTGTCGTTGCGGAAGTCGTAGTAGGTGACGCCGACCGTGCCGTCGTCGGCGACATCGACCGATGTCGTGAAGGCCTGCACGTTCGGCGCCGCGTTCACCTGCGTTGCGCTGCTCCACGTCGTTCCGTCGTCGTCGGAACGAGCGAGCACGATGCCATCGCGCTGGAACCCGCTGAAACGGGCATCCTGCCAGGCGACATAGACACGACCGCTCTCGCGGTCGACGGCGATGTCGGGGATGATGTCACCGGTGCGGACGGCCTCGCCGGTCTTGACGTCG
>JAYUAM010000806.1:0-3244 GCA_043741295.1 Acidimicrobiia bacterium | reverse complement strand
GTCAACGGGCCGAAACCCGCGCCGACCTGCGGACCCTTCTGCGCGAGATGGGCACGACGGTCGTGCACGCCACGAGCGACCCCGACGAGGCGCAGGCCGTCGGCGACCGCATCGCCGTCATGCGCCGCGGCCGACTCGAACAACTCGACGCGCCGGACCAGCTGGCGGCCCGTCCCGCGACCAGCTTCGTCGCGGTGGGCGCGGCACGCCCGGCGATCAACCTCGTGCCGGCCGTCATCGAGTGGGACGGCGAACGGCTCGTAGCGCTGGTGGGCGAGCACGTCGTCGAACTCGGCGCCGTGAGCGTCGACCGCATCGGCGACCGCGGTGCCCTCGTCGGTCGCACGGTGATCCTCGGCGTTGCGGCGACCGACGTTTCGTTTGGACCGATCGACGGTGGGCCGTCGAGCGAGCGAGCGTCGTCGATCTCGCCTGTCTCGAGGACCGGCGCGTTTCTCGGCGGCGTCGTCGAAGGGTCCGAGGTGGCCGGTTTGCGCGGGCACCTGCGCGTCCGCCTCGACGTCCCGGCCGTCGTCGTTGATGGCGGGCCGATCCCGCCAGCCGACGGTCGGGCCCGGGTCATCGTCGTTGGCGACGACGCGAGCCGTGGCGATGGTGCGGCTTCACTGGCCACGGGTGATCGCGTGGCCGTGACGATCGACGGTCGGGCCGTGCACGTCTTCGATGCGGTCACCGGCCGCTCGTTGTCGGCGACCGGCTGACCAACGTCACCGCCCCACCGCCTTACCGCCCGTCATCGCCGGCGCGTCCGGCGCGTCAGACGCTCTCGGCGGCGAGGCGCCAACGCCACGACCACACGCCGGGCCGTACGCGGTAGCGGGGCAACGTGTCGGGGCCGCAGCTCGCCGTGCCCACGCCGCGGCGGGCGACGTCGAGGTGCACCACGACCTCGTCGCGGCGGCGCAGGTTGACTCGGTCGGTGGCCTTGGCCAGCGCCTGTTGAGAGTGGTGGGTGGCGGAGAACGACACGAGCCGGCCGTCGAGCGGCTCGACGCGCAGCCGCGCGAAGGGCGACGACAGGCCGAACCACCGCACGTCGCAGCGCGTGCCGAAGTCCTGCGGCATGACGTACGGCAGTTCGTCGGGCGTGGTCTGCGCGTACCGCCCGACCACCGAGCCGGAGAGGCGGTCTGGTTCGTTCTCGCTCGGTCCGCGGCCGTACCACTCGATGCCGTGGAGCGCGGCGGGCACCAGGAACGAGATGCCGACGCGGGCGACGTCGTCCCACTCGTCGGGCACGACGAGCCGCTCGGCGAACGTCACGCCGGTGGCATCGACGGTGATGCGCTGCAAGTGGCGCGCCGTGTGCTCCGCACCGACGAGATCGGTGACGGCCAGCACCGACCCATCGACGACGTCGAGCGAGACCGGTCGTCGTTCGAGCTGGTCGAGACCCCAGCGCGCCCACTTGGCCAGGGCCTTGCCGTCCTGTCCCGACCACAGCTTGATGCCGTCGTTGTCGAGCGGTGCGCGCCACAGCTCGGCCCGCACCCCGTCGGCGAGCAGCGGTGTGCCGTCGATCGCGAGCTGGTCGAGCACCCCCCGCGCGCGGTCGACGGACACCCGCAGTGAACGTCGCCGAC
Source organism: Acidimicrobiia bacterium (assembly GCA_043741295.1). GTDB lineage: Bacteria > Actinomycetota > Acidimicrobiia > Acidimicrobiales > Ilumatobacteraceae > JAYUAM01. Next base: position 1,640 of record JAYUAM010000806.1, on the reverse strand, counting down.
CTTCGACCGTCGCGGTGAACCGACGGGCCGTCCGTTGCCAGGCATCGTCGCCCAACGTGGCTGTGCTGCTCGCCGTGCTCGTGCTGCCGGTGGACGTCGTACGTCCGACGCGCTTGGCGACTCGGGGCGCGCGCACGACCATCTGGTCCCACGCCACCTCGTGGCCCTTCGGTGCCCAAGGCGCTTCACGGGCCGTGTGGAACCGGATGGTGAGGTGGACTTCGGCACTCTCGCGCACCCGGGTGAGGTCGTAGGGAACCGTGACGCTCATCGTCGATCCGTACGTTGGCGCGACGGTCGCCGGAATCGGAAGGCGCCCCCGCTGGATGATCACGCCATCGGCCAGCAGCTCCCACGACGCGCGGAGCCACGAGAGGTCGGTGAACCACTGCCGGTTGACGATCCGCACCCGACCACGAGCGGCGCTCACGAGCTCTACTGCGACTGGGCGGTGCACCCACGCGACCTCGCGCATCGCCGGATGCGGCGTGCCGTCGGGCCCGACGAGACCGTCGGCCACGAAGTTCGCGTCGTTCGGCTCGTCGCCGAACTGGCCGCCGTAGGCGTAGCGCCAGTCGCGCCCGACCTTCTGGCGGATGCCGTGGTCCTTCCACTCCCAGAGGAAGCCGCCCTGCAGGCCGGGCGTCGACTCGAACAGCGCCCAGTAGTCGGCGAGGCTGCCGTTCGAGTTGCCCATCGCGTGGCTGTACTCGCACAGGATCCACGGGCGAGGGTCGTTCGCCGTCGCCTTCACCTCGCGCTCGAGCAGGTCGAGCTCGGGGTACATCGGCCCGATGATGTCGGTGACCGTCGCCCCGCCCTTCGGCCCCGGCCCGCGCCACGTGCGCATGATCGCGCCCTCGTAGTGCAGTGGTCGCGTCGGGTCGTAGGCGCGGATCCAGCCGGCGAGCGCCTCGTGGTTCACGCCGTAGCCCGACTCGTTGCCGAGCGACCACACGATCACGCAGGGATGGTTCTTGTCGCGCTGCACCATGCGGGCGCCACGCTCCAGCCACGTGGTTCGGTAGTCCGGGTCGTCGCACAGCAGCATGTTGAAACCGTGGCTCTCGATGTCGGCCTCGTCGACGACGTAGACACCGAGCTCGTCGCACAGGTCGAGGAACCGGGGATCGTTCGGGTAGTGCGAGCAACGCACGGCGTTCACGTTGTGGCGCTTCATCGTGACGAGGTCGGCGCGCATGTCGTCGACCGTCACTGCCTTGCCGCGCTCGGGATGATGGTCGTGACGGTTGACGCCGCGGATCATCACGCGCTCGCCGTTGATCAACAGGTCGCGCCCGTCGATGGCGACGGAGCGGAACCCGACCGTGTCGCTGACGGCCTCCTGCACGACGCCATCGGGCGCAACGAGCGAGACGACGAGGCGGTAGCGGTTCGGGTCCTCGGCCGACCAGACGGCGACGTCGGGATAGGTGGCCGATACGTCGACGACCCGGCCGAAGTTCACGTACGGGCCGACGGCCACGGGAACCGTCCCGGTCATCGCCGCACCGACCCGACGGCCGCTGCGGCCGTCGGGCGTCACCGCCTCCAGCCCGGCCCGGACCGACCAGCCCTCTTCCGGGAGCGCGCTGTCGAGGAAGCCGACGGTCGTGCGCACGCGCAACGTACCGGCGGTG
>JAYUAM010000805.1:0-3244 GCA_043741295.1 Acidimicrobiia bacterium | reverse complement strand
CGCCGGCGACCTGCTCGTCGAGCCACGCGTAGCCGTACGTCGTCGACACCCGCTCGGCCTTGCGCCACGTGAGCAGCGAGTCGACGAGCGGATGCACGGAGCGGTACGGCTCCAGCCGCCACGCCCGCGTGTCGGGCACGTCGACCCCGACGCGCGCCAGCAGCGCACGGACGTGGGCCGGGTTGCGCAGATCGATGCCGATGCCGGCACCGGGCGGGGCGGCGGCGAGCACCTCGTCGTCGCGGGCACGCCGGCCGGTCGCGGCCTCGGCCTCCGTGCGCGGCCGCGGCCCGACGAGCGCGCCGATCACCGCCTCCATCGCCGCTACATCTACCGGCAAACCGTCGGCCGACAGTTCCGCGCACAACAGCTCGGCGGCCGACTCGGCACGGGCGGTCGCCCGGGCGTCGCCCCCCACCCGGAGCGCGCCAAGGTCCGTCTGCTGTTCGCCGGCCACGTCGCGCGCCGCTCCGGCCCAGCGAGCGAGACGCTCGGGGGAATCCGCCCACGCGCCGCCTGCCCACTCGGGCCGAAGGTGCCCGTCGGGTCGGACAGGATCGTCGGCATCGTGGCCTTCGTCGGGCGCGGTGCCGAGAAGATCGAGCTGACCCATCACGGGCAGCGAGTCGGGCGATAGCCCTCGTCGCACCGCCTGCACCCGTGCTGGCTCGGCCCGCCATCCGCCGTGCAGCAACCGGTGCACCGCGGCGACGTCCCAGCAGGTGGCCACGCGCACGCCTGCGGACACGAGGGATGCCGCCGTGTCGTTCATCCACCAGGTCCAGCGGGGACGCACGGCGGCATCGAGCGCGCCGATCACCGCAGCCGGGTCGGCACAGGCCGCAGCCACGAGCTCGTCGCCTGTCGAGAGACCGACGCCCACACCGGGGGCGACGGCGACCCCCAAAAGCTGCCCGCGTCCGGAGGCGAGCAGAGTCGCCAGCTCGTTCGCGGCCACCCGGCGCACGGGCGCGCTCGCATCGTCGATCGACCCGCCCATGCGCACGACCCTACGTCGGCCCGCCGCGTACGCTCGGGCCTGCGCACCACGGACAGGAACACGAGAACGGAGCGAACGGTGGACGTGCAACAAGGTGACCTGCTCTGGCAGCCGGCGGCCGACCGCGTGGCGACCACCCGGTTGGCCGGCTTCCGACGCGCCGTCGCCGACGCCGGCGGGCCGGCGGCCGACACCACATACGCCGCGCTCCACCGATGGTCGATCGACAAGCCGGCCGAGTTCTGGCGTCTGGTGTGGGAGGACGGCGGCATCATCGGTGATCCGGGCGCTCCGGACCGCGTGCTCGTCGGGCCACCACTCGGCGAACCGGGCCACGACCTGCGCGAGACGCGCTTCTTCCCCGACGCCCGCCTGAACGTCGCCGAGAACCTGCTCGCGCCGCGGCCCGGTGTGGCCGAGGACGACGAGGCCGTCGTCGCCGTCGACGAGCAGGGCAACCGGCGCGCGCTCACGTGGGCCGAGCTGCGAGCGGAGGTCGCTGCGGCGGCGGCCGCGCTGGCCGGCGAGGGTGTGATCGCCGGCTCGCACGTGGCTGTGTACCTGCCGGCCGGCATCGAGGCGCTCGTCACCGCCATCGCCACGTTCTCGCTCGGCGCCATCTACACGTCGACCTCGCCGGACTTCGGCGTCGAAGGCGTCGTCGATCGCTTCGGCCAGGTGGAGCCAGTGGTGCTCGTGGCCACCACGGGCTACCGCTACAACGGCAAGCGGTTCGACGTGCGGAGCCGGCTCGGCGAGATCGTCGCGCGGCTGCCGTCGGTGCGACGGGTCGTGGCCGTGCCCGAGTCCGGCGACGACGGCGTGGGGGTCGGGGGCGGGGTCGGGGTCGCCAGCGACGGTGCCGGCGCCGGCGCCGGCGACGTGCGTTGGGACGATTGGGTGCGCCCGCACGCCGGGCATCGTCCCCACGTCGAGCGCTTCCCGTTCGACCAGCCGATGTACGTGCTCTACTCGTCGGGCACGACGGGCCGACCGAAGTGCATCGAGCACGCCGCCGGGCGCGTGCTGCTGAAGCACGTGCAGGAGCAGCAGCACCACGGCGACGTTCGCCCCGGCGATCGGCTCACGTGGTTCACCACCACCGGCTGGATGATGTGGAACTGGCTCATCTCGCCGTTGGCGTCGGGTGCGACGATCGTGCTCGTCGATGGGAGCCCGTTCCACCCCGACGCCCGCCGGTTGTTCGACCTCGCGGTGAGCGAGCGCCTCACCCACCTCGGCCTGTCGGCCAAGTTCCTCGATTCGTGCCACAAGGCCGGCGTCGACACCCGCGAGGCGCTCGACGGATCGCTACTGCGGATGATCGGGTCCACCGGCTCGCCACTGTCGGCCGAGTCGGCCGCCTACGTGTACGAGCACCTGATGGCCGACGTCCACCTCGCCCCGATGTCGGGTGGCACCGACCTGTGTGGGTGCTTCATCTCGGCCGACCCGACCGGCCCGGTGCGCGCCGGTGAGATGCAGGTGGCCACGTTGGGCATGGCCGTCGAGGTGTTCGACCCGGAGGGCCAAGAGATCGACGGCGCGCCCGGCGAGTTGGTGTGCACGCGACCGTTCCCGTCGCAGCCCCTCGGCTTCTTCGGCGACGACACGTCGACCGATGCGTTCGGCGCCCGCTACACCGCCGCCTACTTCGACCGCTTCCCCGGCGTGTGGACGCACGGCGACTTCATCACCCACGTCGTCCGCCCGGGACCGACCGGCACGGCTGACGGCTATGGCGGCTACGTGATCCATGGGCGGTCGGATACGACGCTCAACCCGGGCGGGGTGCGCATCGGCACCGCCGAGATCTACCGCGTCGTGGACGACGTCTCCGCGGTGCTCGAGTCGCTCGTGTTCGGGCAGCAGTGGGACGGCGACACGCGCATCGTGCTCCTCGTGCGCCTCGCCGACGGGCACGCTCTCACCGATGAGCTGGCCGCCGATCTGCGCCAGCGCATCCGCACCCGCTGCAGCCCGCGCCACGTGCCGGCGATGATCTGCGCGGTGGATGATCTGCCGCGCACCCGCTCGAACAAGCTCGTCGAGCTCGCCGTGTCCGATGCCGTGAACGGCCGCCCCGTACGGAACACCGAGGCCATCGCCAACCCCGAAGCGATCTGGGCCATCGTCGACCGTCCCGAGCTGAAGGCCTGACGACGGCCGATCACGGCCGTCGGGCGACCCGCAGCGCTCAGGCGAGCTCGGCCGGTACGTCTGCGTCGGCGAAGAGGTCGGCGA
>JAYUAM010000804.1:0-1212 GCA_043741295.1 Acidimicrobiia bacterium | reverse complement strand
CGGTCGATCACGCACAGCGTGCCGAGCCCGCGGCCCTCCCGGTCGCGTATCGGGAAGCCCGCGTAGAAGCGGATGTGCGGAGGGCCGACGACGAGCGGATTGTCTGCGAATCGGGGGTCAGCGAGGGCGTCGGTGACGATCAGCGGTTCGTTGGGTCGCACGATGGTGTGGGCGCAGAACGCCGCTTCTCGTGCGGTCTCGGAGACGTCGAGCCCGATGCGTGACTTGAACCACTGGCGCTCAGCGTCGATGAGCGAGACGAGGGCGATCGGCGTGCCGGCCACCATCGACGCGGCACGGGTAACGCCGTCGTACGGCTCCTCTGGCTCGGTGTCGAGCACCCGCAGCCCGTGGAGCGAACGGAGCCGTTCGGCCTCGCTAGCGGTCGGCGCCGTCGCCATGCGTCCGACTCTAGAGCGCGTCAGCGACCCTTCGCACAGTGGAGTAGCCGTTTCACTACCAGTGGCCACCGCGCTGGACGAGCTCGACGAGGAACGGGTTCGTCTGACGCTCGCGTCCGACGGTGGTCGTCGCTCCGTGCCCAGGTAGGACGGCAGTTTCATCGTCGAGCGGCAGGATCTTGTCGGCCATCGAGATCATCAACGCGTCGTGACTGCCGCCGGGCAGATCGGTGCGCCCGATCGACCCCTGGAAGAGGTGATCACCGGAGAACAGGAACGGTGGCTGACCGTCAACCTGGAGCGTGAAGCACACCGAGCCGCGGGTGTGGCCGGGCGTGTGCAGGCACCTGAAGGTCATGCCCGCGCCGCGCACCTGGTCGCCGTCGTCCATGCCGTAGAGCAGCTCGGGCGGTCGCAGATCGAGGCCATCGAGGTACTGCCCGAGCCCGCCGCTCGTGCCGCGGGGATCGAGGAGCATGCGCCGGTCGTCGTCGTGGATGTACACGGCGATGTCCTCGGGCCGCCGGCCGTGTTCGTCGTGTCCGTGGTCGTGGTCGTGGTCGTGATCGTGGGTGTGGTTGTCTTCGCCGTGGTTGGGGTCGGGGCCGTGGTCGGGGCCGTGGACGAGCGAGCCGACGCCGCCGACGTGGTCGACGTGGCCGTGGGTGTTCAGGATCGCTGCGAGTCGCAGACCGTGGTGGGCGAGGCGCTCGACGATGCGCGCCGGCTCGGGTGGCGCGTCGACGATGATGCACTCACCACCGGGTCCGTCCGGGGCCACGATCCAGCAGTTCGTCTGCGCCACCCAGAG
>JAYUAM010000803.1:0-1213 GCA_043741295.1 Acidimicrobiia bacterium | reverse complement strand
GCGCGAAGCCCGCCTCCTTGGCCGCCTCGATGCCGTCGAGCACGCTCGCCAGTTCGTCCCGGCGGGTCATCGCGGCGAAGCGCTCGCGCTGCAACGTGTCGAGGCTGATGTTCACGCGGTCGAGACCCACGGCGCGCAACTGCTCGGCCAACAGGCGGAACGTCGCCGCGTTCGTGGTCATCGACAGGTCGGGCTTGCGGCCGGCGAGCAGGCTGCGGGCCCCGGTCGGCACGCGCAGCGCCGCGAGCTTGGCGACGAGGACCGGCAGGTGAGCGCGCACCGTGGGTTCGCCACCCGTGAGGCGGACGCCGTCCACGCCGAACCGCTCGACGAAGATCGACGCCAGGCGCGTCATCTCCTCGAACGTGAGCACCTCGTCACGCGGCAGCCATTGCATGCCCTCCTCAGGCATGCAGTAGGTGCAGCGGAAGTTGCACCGATCGGTGACCGAGATGCGCAGATCACGGATCGTGCGCCCGAACGGATCGACGAGATCGCGCGGGTCGACATCGACGTGCGGTGCGGAAGCCATGGCTAGAGGGTAGCGGCCCGGAGTGCGACCTAGTCAGAAGTTGACTACTCACTCCTGGTGCTCGCGGCGGACCGCACGTTTGGCGGTGTCGCCACTGGTCGTACGGTGCAGGGCGCCATGGGACCTGCACGCTCCACGCGAGCGCCGCGCTCGATCAACTGTGCTACGAGCTCGACCGCTGGTCAGCGGCTCTCGAGCTACCGAGTCGACCTGACCCTGCGCGGTGCGCTCCGGTGTGAGCGGGTCGGATGGTCGCGGCAACTTCGGAGCAACTGTCGCGCTGACCGCGGCAATCGCTCGGAGGTTGATCTCCCGGGTGGGTGACGAGGGACGTCGGTGCCGACCGGCCGTGGAGTCAACGGCCCGTGAGCTGCACCGGCAGATCGTCGGCCCGCTCCGGCGCGCCGCACGGCTCGAGATGCAGGAAGATCGGGCTCGCTGAGCGGTACGGCGAGTCGATCGTGAACGGGTCGTGCGAAACGAGGATCAGCTCCTCCCCGACCTCGGCGTCGCGCAGGCACTGGCGACAGGGGTAGCCGGGCTTCGAGTCGGCGACGTAGCGCTGGTCACCGGTGACGCGCAGCGCGTCGGCCGTGGCCGGGTCGATCGGAGCGAGGCGGAAGGTGGTGGTCGCGGCGGTGCTCATGACGACGACGGTACGGCGCGCGGCAACGTCGGTCT
>JAYUAM010000802.1:0-1217 GCA_043741295.1 Acidimicrobiia bacterium | reverse complement strand
GGATGGGTCTTCCATCACCGCATCGGCCCATACGAGGTCGACTTCGCCTTCCCCGGCGCTCGGGTCGCGATCGAGGTCGACGGCTGGGCGACCCACGGATCGCGGGCCGCCTTCGAGGCCGATCGTGAACGCGACGCATGGCTCGCCGGTCACGGCTGGATCGTCCTGCGGTTCACGTGGCGGCAGGTCACGATCCGGGCCGACACGATGGCGAACCGGGTGCGCGCCACGTTGGAGCACCGCGCCGCCGCGGCATGATCGACGCACCCGGACGTCCGGGCCGGCGGCGTCCGGGCCGGCGGCGTCCGGGGCCCAGCCGGCGAGCGGCTACTCGGCGGCTTCGGAGAGGGCTTCGGAGAGGGCGGGGTGGACCAGGAGGCTGTCGACGATGTCGGACACCTTCAGGTTCGCCGTCACGGCGAGGGCGATGACCGAGATGAGCTCGGCGGCGTTGTTGCCGACGATCGAACCGCCGAGCACCTCGCCGGTGGCCGGGTCGGACAGGATCTTCACGAACCCGCGCGGGTCGTTGTTGATCAGCGCCTTCGGCGACGCCGAGAACGGCACCTTGGTCGTGCGGATCTTGCGGCCCATGGCGAAGGCCTCGGCCTCCGCAAGACCCACGTCAGCGATCTCCGGCTCGGTGAAGATCGCGCTCGCCGCCTTGTCGTAGTCGAGGTGGCGGTGCTCGATCGTGTGGAGCCCCATCACGTGCTCGGCCACCTTGCGACCCTGCATCGACGCGACCGACGACAGCGGCAACTTCCCGGACACGTCGCCGGCGGCGTAGATGTGCTTCACGTTCGACTGGCAGTGGTGGTTGATCGGCACGTAGCCCCGGTCGAGCTCGACACCGACCTCGGCGAGGCCGAGGTCCTCGCTGTTCGGCACCGACCCGATGGCGAGCAGCGCGTGGCTGCCCTTCACCGTGCGGCCGTCGTCGCAACCGACGGTCACGCCCTCGTCGGTGCGCTCGATGCGGTTCGCCTTCGCGCCCTTGAGCAGGAACACGCCGCGGGCGAGGAACTCGGCTTCGAGGGCGGCGGCGACCTCGGGGTCCTTGGCCGGCAACACCTGCTGGCGCGACACGACGAGCGTGACCTTCGAGCCGAGCGAGGTGAACATGTGCACGAACTCGACGCCGGTGACGCCCGACCCGATGACGACGAGGTGCGCGGGCATGCTCTTGGGCGGGTAGCAATCGCGGGTGGTGAGGA
>JAYUAM010000801.1:0-1218 GCA_043741295.1 Acidimicrobiia bacterium | reverse complement strand
CCTCCGCCACGAGTGGGTGGCCGCCGAGCACGCCCTCGATCTCGGCGGGATAGATGTTGACCCCACCGGCGATGATCATGTCGATCTTCCGGTCGCTCAACCACAGGTAGCCGTCGTCGTCGAGGTAACCGACATCACCGGTGGTGAACACGCCCGGTTCCAGGTGGGCGTCCGCTGTCTTCTCGGGCGCGTTGTGGTACTCGAAGTCCATGCCGGTGGCGTTGCGGAAGTAGAGCGTGCCCTCTTCGTTCGGGCCGCGGCGCTCGCCCTCGTCGCCGACGACGAGCACCTCCATGTTCGGCAACGGGCGGCCGACGGACCCACCGCGCTCCAGCCACTCCGGCGACGAGATCAGCGTGATGACCGAACCCTCGGTCGACCCGTAGTACTCGGTGATCTTCGGACCCCACCAGTCGATCAACGCCCGCTTCACAAGGGGCGGACACGGGGCCGCACCGTGCAGCACGAGCTCGAGCGACGAGCCGTCGAAGCGCAACCTGACGTCGGCCGGCAGATCGACCATCCGCTTCATCTGCGTCGGCACGAGATGGACGTTCGTCGCCCGGAAGCGGTCGATGAGCTCGAGCACTCCGACCGAGTCGTAGCGGTGCTGCATCACCGTGGCCGAGCCCGCCATCATCGGCAGGAACGAAAACGCCCACTGCGCCGAGTGGTACGCAGGGCCGCACAGCACGGTGACACCGGGGACTCGCATCATCTGCGAGAAGCCGGCTCCGATCAGGTGCCACAGGTCGGGCGACGTGTTGGCAGGCATCGTCGACAGCGTGCCGCGCACGCCCTTCGGGTCGCCTGTCGTTCCCGACGTATAGAACATCGGCCCGCCGAACGACTGATCGTCGGGCTCGCGGCGTGGCGCGTCGGCGACGAAGTCGTCGAACCCGACGAAGCGGCCCTGCCACGGTGCACCGGCCACGATCGCCGTCGAGACACCGACGGCGCGTTCGTCGTCGAGCGCGGCGCGTACGACGTCGATGAACCGATGGTCGGTGACCACCGCCCTGGCGCCGCTGTCACCGAGGATGTAGGCGATCTCGCGTGGGAGCAGGTGCCAGTTGACGGGCACGAACGTGACCCCGGCGTTGGAGCATGCCAGTGCGGTGACGAACCACTCGTTGCTGTTGCCGGCGACGATCGCCAGCGTGTCGCCCGCCCCGACGCCAGCGGCTCGCAGCGCGTGGACCGTCTGGTTGACGCGGA
>JAYUAM010000800.1:0-3260 GCA_043741295.1 Acidimicrobiia bacterium | reverse complement strand
TCCTCAAGGTCGAGCGGGCCTGACGCATTGAAGGTCTCGGTCGACGTCCGCTCCGCCTTCGTCGCCCTCGACTGCGGCTCGTCGCTGGCGCTTCCCTCGCCGCGCTGCGCTCGAGTACGGCTGCCCTATCCACCGTCAGCCGGGAGCTATGAGCTTCGCGAAGCGGGCGGCGTCGACGTTGCCGCCCGACAGCGTGATGCCGATGCGTCGGGCGGCACCGCCGCCATCGGTCAGGCGGGACACCTTGCTCCCAAGCAGCGCGGCCAGTGCGCTCGCCCCGCTCGGCTCGACGACGAGGTTCAGCCGCTCGAAGCAGAAGCGCACGGCGACGGCGATCTCGTCGTCGGTCACGGTCACGATCTCGTCGGCGAGCGCCGACACGACGGGCCAGGTGAGGCGTCCGGGTTGCGGCGTGAGCTGACCGTCGGCGATCGACGGACCGACCTCCACGCGCACGGGATGTCCGGCGGCGAACGAGCGCTGCCAGTCGTCGGACGCGGTCGGTTCCACGCCGACGACCCAGGTCGACGGGTTCAGCGCCTTGGCGACCGTGGCCGACCCGGCGAGCAGGCCGCCGCCACCGAGGCAGACGAGTAGCGCGTCGAGCGGGCCGGCGTCCTCGATCAGCTCGAGTACGGCGGTGCCCTGGCCGGCCATCACGTACGGGTCGTCGTAGGGGTGCACGATGGTGAGCCCCCGTTCGGCGGCCGTCGACGCGAGCAACTGCTCGCGGTCGGCCGTCCACCGGTCGAACTCCACCACCTCGGCGACGTACCCCCGGGTGGCCGCGAGCTTCGAGGTGGGCGCATCCGTCGGCATCAGGATGACCGCCCGCGTGCCGCAGAGCCGGGCCGACAGCGCGACGGCCTGCGCGTGGTTCCCTGACGACACGGCGACGACGCCCGCCGCGAGCTGATCGGCGGTGAGCGTCGAGATGCGGTTGTACGCGCCCCGGAACTTGAACGCGCCCACCCGCTGGAGCGACTCGGCCTTGAGCAGCACGCTGTGGCCGGTCATCGCGTCGAGCGTGCGCGAGGTGACGACCGGCGTGCGGTGGGCGACCCCCGCCAGGCGGGCCGCGGCGGCCCGCACGTCGTCGATCGTGATCAAGGGCGCCGGTTCGGGGCGGGACGGCATCACGAACGAACGTACCGTCTTGACGGATCCGAGACGGATGGCACGTCTCTCGGCGACGCTCGGCGGCCACCCGACCGTAGGCTTTCGCCATGCAGCGTCCGCCGGGAACCCACGACCACGCGACGGGCCGCTCCGATGCGACGGGACGGTCCGACGGCCGCCCGCCGCGCGCCGAGCCGAGCCTTCCCCCGGGCCGCACGGTGTACCTGCCCGGGCGCGGCTCCACGTTCGTACGCGAGGTCGAGGGTCCACCCGGCGCCCCGGCACTGCTCCTGCTGCACGGCTGGACCGTGACCGCCGACCTCAACTTCTACGGCGCCTACCCCGCGCTCGGCCGCCGGTTCCGGGTGATCGCCGCCGACCATCGCGGCCACGGGCGCGGCGTGCGATCCAGCGGCCCCTTCACGCTCGAGGACGCCGCTGACGACGCCGCCGCGCTGGCGCGCGAGCTCGGCATCGAGCGTTGCATCGCCGTCGGCTATTCGATGGGTGGCGCGGTGGCCCAGCTGCTGTGGCGTCGCCACCCGCAGCTCGTCGACGGACTCGTGCTGTGTGCGACGGCCGGCGTGTTCAACGACAGCCGAGAGGAGTCCTTGCGGTTCCTCGGTCTCTCGGGCCTTGCCGGTCTCGCCCGCGCCGCCCCCGATACGGCCCGCAAGTGGCTGGCCGACCAGTACCTGCTGCGCAAGGGTCGCCACTACGAGGACTGGGCGTTGGAGGAGCTCTCGCGCCTCGACCTCGCCGCGCAGCTGGAAGCGGGAGCCGCCCTCGGCCGGTTCTCGTCGCTCGACTGGCTCGGCGAGATCGATGTACCCACCTCGGTCGTGGTCACCGCCGCTGACCAGGTCGTGCCGATGCGGCGTCAGGTGCAACTGTTCGAGTCGATCCCGACCGCGCAGGCCTATCGCGTCGACGGTCCGCACGATGCGATCGCCTCGCGGACCGAGTCGTTCGTTCCGATGCTGCTCACCGCCGCCACCTCCGTCGCCGAGCGGGCCCGACATGCGAGCGCGAACGCGACGATGGGCGACGGCCTCGCCGCCGATGACGACGCCGAGGTAGACGTCGACGTCGACGTCGATGTCGATGTCGAGGCTGGTGTGCGGACGAGCGCCCGTCGGGCCGACGCCGCGACCCGCCCCAAGTTTTCGGCGCGCACCCCTCAAGGGTCCCGTCGGCGCGCCGATAGATAAGCAACAGCCCACGGCTTGTGTGTCCCCGCAAAGAACCTGCCCCCCGTTCGATGCGAGTGACCCGGCCGTGGGCACTTCTCTTTTTCCCGACTGGTAGAACCCGATCGTGCACGTTCGTTCATCCAGAGCCCCGTTCGTGCTCGGCACGATCGCCGCGCTCGGCGCAGTCGTCGGCCTGGCGACGCGTGCCCACCGTCGCGTCGGCCCGGGCGCGGTGGCCGGACGGCGCTCGACGCGCAACGTTGCCGTCGCCCGCCTCGGCGCCCGGCTCGGCACCAACTACGCCAGCACGGCGGCGCGCAAGGCATTCGCCTCGGCGGCGCGACGAGAGGAGCTCGATCGCCAGCGCGAGCTGCGCTCGGCCGAGGACATCGCCGACACGCTCGGCAACTTGAAGGGCGCGCTGATGAAGCTCGGCCAGATGGCCGCGTACCTCGACGAGGGGCTCCCCGAACCGCTCCGCATCGCCCTCAGCCAGCTGCAGTCGCAGGCGCCGCCGATGGCCCCCGAGCTGGCGGCCGGCGTCGTCGAGAGCGAGCTCGGCGCGCCGCCGGAGAAGATCTTCGCCGAGTGGGACCCGACGCCGATCGCCGCCGCCTCGATCGGCCAGGTGCACCGCGCCATCTGGCGCGACCCCGCCACTGGCCAGGAACGCGCCGTTGCGGTGAAGGTGCAGTACCCCGGCGTCGACAAGGCGATCAGCGCCGACCTCGACAACACCGATCTCATCGGCACGATCTTCGCCCAGGCGTTCAAAGGGCTCGACCCGGCACCGATGGTGGCCGAGCTTCGGGCCCGCATCGGCGAGGAGCTCGACTACACGAACGAGGCGGCCAACCAGCGCCAGTTCGCCGACTTCTACCGAGGGCACCCGTTCATCCACGTGCCCGAGGTCATCGACGCGCTCTCGACCCGCCGCGTGCTCACGAC
>JAYUAM010000799.1:0-3262 GCA_043741295.1 Acidimicrobiia bacterium | reverse complement strand
GCGCGTCCAGGCATCTCGCAAGGCGCGGTCGACGCCGTGGAGCCGCCACAGGGCAAGCGCGTTAGCGGTGTTCCCGCCCGAGACGTAGATCACATCCTGGCTGGCGAGATGCTCCGCCGGGCGCTCGGGCGCGCCAAACAGGCGCAGACAGCTCGGCTCGCAGTCCCGTCGCGAGAAGGCCTCGAAGAAGGCCGCGATCACTCGGTCGCTGTCGCCTGTCGGCGTCGGTACGAAGCACACGCGCGGACATGGCGACGGAGACAGTGAGAGAAGGAAGTCGTCCAGCGGCGAGCTCCGCTCTATCATGAAGCCGCCGCCGCCCATGGCAAGGATCTGGCCGGGCACGCGACGAGTGTAGATTCCCCCGCTAATGCGCTACGTCTACGACTTCGACGAAGACTCCGGCGGCGGTCGTGAGCTCCTCGGCGGAAAGGGGATCGGCCTCGTCGAGATGACGCAGCTCGGCGTCCCCGTCCCGGCTGGGTTCACGATCACGACCGACGCCTGCCGCGGATACATGGCCGGCGGCTGGCCCGCCGGCCTCAGCGACGAGATCACCAAGCAGGTCGTGCGGCTCGAGAAGAAGATGAAGCGCAAGCTCGGCGATCCGTCGGACCCACTGCTCGTCTCGGTCCGTTCCGGCGCCAAGTTCTCGATGCCCGGGATGATGGACACGGTCCTCAACCTCGGCCTCAACGACCAGTCGGTGAAGGGGCTCGCCAACGTCACGAACGACGAGCGCTTCGCCTACGACTCGTACCGCCGCTTCATCGCGATGTACGGCCGCATCGTGCTCGGCGTCGACGGCCACCACTTCGAAGAACCGCTCGACAAGGCCCGCGCCAAGGCCGGTGTGCGCACCGACGCCGAGCTCAGCGCGGCGGCCCTGATCGCGCTGTGCGACGCCTACAAGGCCGTGGTCGCCAAGGCCACCGGCAAGCCGTTCCCGCAGCGCCCGAACGACCAGCTGCGCGGCGCCGTCGAGGCCGTGTTCAAGTCGTGGAACGGGGCCCGCGCCATCGCGTATCGCGTGCGCGAGCGCATCGGCCACGACCTCGGCACGGCGGTGAACGTGCAGGCGATGGTGTTCGGTAACCGTGACGACAACTCCGGTACCGGCGTCGGGTTCACCCGCAACGCCGCCACGGGCGAGAACGTGCCGTACGGCGACTTCCTGATCAACGCCCAGGGCGAGGACGTGGTCGCCGGCATCCGCAACACCGAGGATCTCGACCACATGGCCAAGCACTTCCCGGAGATCCACAAGGAGCTGCTCGGGATCTTCGACCGTCTCGAGCGCCACTACCGCGACATGTGCGACACCGAGTTCACGATCGACCAGGGCAAGCTCTGGATGCTGCAGACCCGCGTCGGCAAGCGCACGGGCGCCGCCGCGCTCCGCATGGCCGTCGACATGACGAAGGACCGGCGCATCAAGCTCTCGCGTGAGGAAGCGCTCATGCGGGTGGCGGCCGAGCACCTCGACCAGGTCCTGCACCCGCAGTTCGCCGCGACCAACCTGAAGGTCATCGCCAAGGGTCTCGCCGCGTCGCCGGGTGCGGCCGTCGGCAAGGTGTACTTCACGGCCGACGACGCGGCCGATGCGTCCGACCGTGGCGAGAAGGTCGTCCTCGTCCGCAGCGAGACGAGCCCGGAAGACGTGCACGGGATGATGGTGTCCGAAGGCATCCTCACGTCGCGCGGTGGTCTCGTGAGCCACGCTGCCGTCGTCGCCCGTGGGTGGGGTACGCCGGCCGTGGTCGGCGCCGACTCGGTGAAGATCGAGGGCAAGCAGTTCACCGCCGGCGGCGTGGTCGTACACGAAGGCGATGTCATCTCGCTCGACGGCACCACTGGCGAGGTCATCCTCGGCGAGGTGAAGCTCTCGGCCGCCGAGCCGCCGGCCGAGTTCGACATCATCCTCGGGTGGGCCGACAAGGTGCGCAAGGGTCACCTCGCCGTGCGGGCCAACGCCGACAACGGGCCTGATGCCACCAACGCCCGCAAGTTCGGCGCCGAGGGCATCGGCCTGTGCCGTACCGAGCACATGTTCCTCGGCGAAGATCGCCTGCCCGTCGTGCGCCGCATGATCCTGGCCGACACGCCGGCCGAAGAGACCGCCGCGCTCGAAGCGCTGCGCAAGGTGCAGAAGGCCGACTTCATCGAGATCCTCACGGCGATGGACGGCCTGCCGGTGACGGTGCGCCTGCTCGACCCGCCGCTGCACGAGTTCCTGCCGAACGTGCACGAGCTCGAGGTCAAGAAGGCCACGGTCGGCCTCACCGAGCAGGAAGAGCGCCTGATGAAGGCGGCGAACGAATGGGCCGAGTTCAACCCGATGATCGGTACGCGCGGCGTGCGCCTCGGCGTGCTCAAGCCGGGCCTCTACGCCATGCAGGTGCAGGCGCTCATGGAGGCGGCGACCGAGCTGCGCGGCAAGGGCAAGAACCCGATCGTCGAGGTGATGATCCCGCTCACCGTCACGCGCGAAGAGCTCGCGCTCGCCCGCAGCTGGGTGCAGACGGCGATCGACGCGGCGTTCAAGGGTCTGAAGAAGAAGCCGAAGGTGTCGATCGGCACGATGATCGAGACGCCGCGCGCCGCGGTGTGCGCCGACGAGATCGCCGAAGAGGCCGACTTCTTCAGCTTCGGCACGAACGACCTCACGCAGATGACGTTCGGGTTCAGTCGTGACGATGTCGAGAGCCGGATGATGCCCGCCTATCTCGAGCAGGGGCTGCTCAAGCGCAACCCGTTCGAGACGATCGACAAGGCCGGCGTCGGCTCGCTCGTGAAGAGCGCGGCGTTGAAGGGTCGCGAGACCAAGCCGGGCCTGAAGCTCGGCGTGTGCGGCGAGCACGGTGGCGACCCCGAGTCGATCGAGCTGTTCTACGAGGCCGGTCTCGACTACGTGTCGTGCTCGCCCTTCCGCGTCCCGATCGCCCGCCTCGCCGCCGCCCAGGCCGTGATCGGCGCCGGCGGCAGCGACACGAAGTGACCTGACGGCGCCACCGTAGGCTGGAGCGATGCAGATCACCACACGACAGGGCCCGGCGTTCGGTGTCGCGCGCCTCGGCCTCGGACCGGGCGAGCACGTTCGCGCCGAGGCGGGCGCGATGATGGCCATGTCCGCCGGCGTCACCCTCGAAGCGAAGATGGAGGGCGGGCTGCTGCGCTCGCTCAAACGTGCCGCGCTCGGCGGCGAGAGCTTCTTCGTCAACACCTACACCGCGCCCGCAAATGGTGGCTGGGTCGATGTCGC
>JAYUAM010000798.1:0-1220 GCA_043741295.1 Acidimicrobiia bacterium | reverse complement strand
GCCTTCACCTCGTGGGGGTCGGACCCGGCCGGTGAGCTGGTCCATCTCGACGTCGGTGGCAGCGCGGCGCCGGCACCGGCCACACCGACGGACCCGGCATCGGCGTCGGCACCGGCCTCGGACGCCAGCGGGTCGAACGGGAGCACCACGACCTCGGCGTCGTCGGCTCCACCCGGCGGGCCAGACGCGACCGCGACCTCCGACTCGTCGCGCCCGCCCGCCGGGCAGCCGTCGCGCACCCCGCTCGCCGTTGTGCTCGGTGCTGCGACGGTCGCAGCCGGCGCCGTGCTGCTCGTCCGACGACGACGACCCGTTCGGCGCGAGATGACCGCCGAGGACGACGACGTCGAACAGCACGACGCCGAAGCGTACGACGCAGCTCGCGACGACATGACCGGCGACGACATGACCGGCGACGACATGACCGGCGACGACGCCGCGGCGGTTCCCCTCTTCGCCGACAGCGACGAACCCGAAGCCGATCGCGAACCCGACCGTGACGAACCCGAACCCGAGCAGGAGCCGGAGCCGGAGCCGGAGCGCGACATCGACGGTGTCGTCGGGCTCGATCATCTCGTGATGATCTCCGTGCTCGGCTCACCGACGATCGTCGGGCGCGACCATCTCGGCGGGCGGACGACGGAGATCGCCACTCGGCTGGCGTTGGCGCCCGACGGCCTCGCCACCGATGCGTTCGGCAACGATGGGTCGACCGCGGAGGCGCGGCGCAAGAAGACCACAACGCTCGTCTCGCGGGCCCGCACGGAGCTCGGCGAGATCGACGGCGAACTCGTCATCGCGAAGATCACCCGCGGCGAGCGCTATCGAATCAACGCACTCGTGACCACCGATCTGGTGCAGCTCGAACGGGTCGTGGCGACGGCGACGGCGGCTCCGTCGCCGGCGTCGATCGATGCCATCGACCGCGCGCTGGATCTCGTTCGTGGCCGACCGTTCGGCGACGACCCGTACCCGTGGGCGACGGCGGGAGGTTTCGTCGAGCGGGCGACAGATGCGGTCGAAGCAGCAGCGGTCCTCCTGGCCGAACACGCCATCGACGCCTACGACGCGGCGATGGCAAGGCGCGCGCTCGATCGCGGGCAGCGCGCCTGCCCGGATTCGGATCGGCTCCGCAGCCTTGTCCGACTGCTCGACGAGCCAGGCGCCGAGCGCTAGCTGTCGAGCGCAGCGCGGGCGCTCTCGACGTCGCGCTTCAGCTG
>JAYUAM010000797.1:0-3263 GCA_043741295.1 Acidimicrobiia bacterium | reverse complement strand
GAAACGCCCACCGATCGACGATGTCCATGCCCGGGAACAGCGCGCCGAGCTGGGCGGCGATGATGTCCTCGAGGGCGATGACGCCGCGACCACCGGGCACCGGCTGGAAACGGGGCAACGACGGCGGCACCTTCACCCGGGCGAAGCGCCGGTCGCCGGTGGCCGGGTCACGAACGATCACGGCGAGGTTCAGCGAGAGGCTCGAGATGTAGGGGAAGGGATGGGCGGGGTCGACGGCCAGCGGCGTGAGCACCGGGAAGATGCGTTGCTCGAAGACATCGACGAGTTGCTTGGCCTCGGTACGTTCGAGGTCGTCCCACCGCAGAAGGCCAAGGCCGGCGGCGGCCAGGGCGGGCATGAGCGTGCGCAGCAGCAACTGCTCCTGCTCGTCGATCATCGTCTCGACGCGGTCACCGATCTCGAGCAGCTGCTGGGCCGGCGTTCGGCCGTCGGGACTCGGCGCGTGGATGCCGGCGGCGACCTGGTCCTTCAACGCCGCGACGCGGACCTGAAAGAACTCGTCGAGGTTCGACGAGGCGATCGCACAGAACTTCACCCGTTCGAGCAGCGCTAGTCCATGGTCCTGGGCGAGGGCGATCACGCGGCCGTTGAAGTCGAGCCACGACAGCTCACGGTTGAGGTAGCGCTGACTCGGTTCTTCCGGCAGCTCGGGCGTCTCGCTCACCAGCCGCCATCGTACGTCGCGCCGCGGGCGACGCCAGGTGAACAGTTGGGGCGCACCGTGGCGTCAGTCCGGATCGCGCCCGACGGCTTCAGCCTTCATCCTCGTCGTAGCCGAGGTCCCATTCGAGGGCGATGCCCTCCCGGTCGGCGTCCCGGATGATCCGCTCACGGTTACGGCGGAACTGGGGGTCGTCGCGCGGAAGTAGGACCAGGCGGGCGAGGGCGCGGGAGCGGAACTCCTCGACGACGGAGCGGTCTCCGTAGGCGCTCTCGACGTCCCAATGGGGCGCAACCGGGCCCAGATAGACCATGCGGGCATGGGCTCGGGGGGCGACGGCCTCGGGGGCGTTGGTCATGGCATCGGCTCCTGACAGAACGGCGACGTCGTACGACCCGGCGACGGGTCACCGCGAGCGGTTGATGCTAGCGGTTCGCCCGCCGGCGACCGGCCTGCAGAACCGGTGAGGACGAGAAAGGTAAGAAGTAGGTCAAACGACCCGCCGAGGTCTCGTTCTTCGTCAAGGAACTAGGTAGGGTTAACGAGATTCTTGGAACCACACGCCGTCGTCGGGCGTCGAAGTCTCCGAGAACACCCGATGGTTCGGGAACCGGAAGCGGGCGGAGACCACGCGGAACGTTCCAGCCCGAGGAGGCCCCCCAGATGTACGACGAGACCACCGAAGCCGCGTGGATGGCCGACGGCGAGTGCCGGAACCACCCCCCGGCCACGTTCTTTCCGAGCGACGGCGTCGGCGTCGACCGGGCGCGCAAGATCTGCGGCACCTGTGCCGTCGTCGACCAGTGCCTCGAGTACGCCCTCGACAACCGCATCGACCACGGGGTGTGGGGCGCCACGTCCGAGCGCGAACGGCGCCGGATCCTGAAGCGTCGGCGCCTCACCGTCGCCGCTCGCTGAGTCGAGATCGGGTCGCCGAGCCCGAGCGGCCCGGCGAGCAGACCGTGCGAGCGGCCCGCTGGGTCGGGCGCGCCCGAGTGGGCACGGCGGTGTGCCGGCCCTCGTCGGCGCGGCGGTCCGCCGAAATGGAGAGCGACGAGACGCGGACAGGACCGGTAGCGGAGCTACCGGTCCTGTCGTGCGAACAAACGACCGATCAGACGGGCAGGATCGCCACGTGCGTGGCGAGCCACGTCAGGTGGGCTTGGTCGGCGTCGTACCGTCGTCCTTGGCCCCCTCGTCGAGGCCCTTCTTGAACTCCTTCTGAGCCAGCCCGAGCGAGCGGGCGAGCTTGGGGAGCTGCGAGCCACCGAAGATGAGGACCACCACCACCAGCAGGACGATGAGCTCGGGACCGTCGAGAAACGCGAACATGACCGGTACGGTAGCAGCCGGATCCGTCAACGCGTCGGCGCGGTTGCGCCGTCCGACGGGCTGCCTCGCCGGAGCCCGGATCAGGCGCTAACGGTACGGCGCAACCCGAGCGCCCGCTGGCGGCGGATGCGCCGACGCTCACGCTCCGACAGCCCACCCCAGATGCCGAACTTCTCGCCGTTGGCGAGGGCGTACTCGAGGCACTGCTCGCGCACGACGCAGCCGCGGCACACCTCTTTCGCCTCCCGCGTGGACGCGCCACGCTCGGGGAAGAAGAGGTCCGGGTCCACCCCGAGGCAGTTGGCATAGTCCTGCCAGGTGCGGTCCTCGGTGTCATTGGTCATCGCTCGCATGTCGGCCTCCTTCGGCCTTGGTGCCGCCCCGGCGTGGTTCCCGCCCGCCGGTGAGTTTCGAACCGGCGAGGTCCGATCGTCGTGAACATGGGATTCACATCTGCTGGCACCGATGTAGTTACAACGGTGTCATCTTCCCCTACCACACGACCTCAGCGCAAGGGGGGATTTCAAGAAGTGGCAAAATGAGCGCTGTGCGTGCTGCAGAGCCGACCCCGAGCGGCCGATCCGGGCCCGCGTCGTTCCTGCCCCGGTGGGACGTCGACGAGGTGGACGGAGCCGTCGTCGTCATCGACGTGATCCGCGCGTTCACGACCGCAGCGTGCGCGTTCGCCGCCGGCGCCGACGCGATCTACCTCGTCGGCACCGTCGAGGAAGCGCTCGCGTTCAAGCGGCGCACGGTCGGCGCGCTCGCCGTCGGCGAGGTCGGCGGTCGGCGACCGGACGGCTTCGACCTGCCGAACTCGCCGGTCATCGTCGGCCGTGCCGATCTCGCCGGACGCACGCTCGTGCAGCGCACGTCGGCCGGCACGCAGGGCGTCGTCGCCGCCCGCTCGGCGACCCGCTTGTGGTGCGCGAGTCTCGTGGTGGCGAGCGCGACCGCCCGGGCGGTGCAGGCATCCGGTCTCGGGGCCCCCACCTACGTGATCACCGGGATCCGCCCCGACGGGCCTGACGTAAACGTCGACGACCGCGAGGCGGCCGGTCTGATCGAGCGGATGCGGCTCGGGCAAGACCCGGGCATCGTCGCCACTGCCGAACGCGTCCGTACCAGCGAGGAGGCCGGCTACACGCTCGCTCTCGGCGATAGCCACGTCGACCCGGGTGACATCGAGCTGGCCTGCGACGTCGACCGCTTCCCGTTCGCGATGGAGGCCACGCGCACCGACGACGGC
>JAYUAM010000796.1:0-1221 GCA_043741295.1 Acidimicrobiia bacterium | reverse complement strand
GGCCACACTGGCGTTGCTCGCCGGGATCGCCGTCGCGCTCGGCGGGCAGCTCAGCGAACGATTCGTCTGGCCACGCGACGCCCCGGCCGCGCGGGCCGCGCCGATCACCGGTGCGATCGCCGTCGCGCTCGGCGGGGCCATCGGTGGCGTCGCCCTTGTCATCGGTCGAGCCGACCGGCTGGCCGCACCCGCACGTTGGGCCGAGGCGTTCGTGACTCGCGCCGACCGGCTCACCTTGGCGGTCACCGTCGTGCTCTGTGTCGGGCTCCTCCTCGTGCACCGCGCCCGGACCCGGGCGGTCGGCATCGTGCCCGTTGTGGTCGCGGGAGTGCTGGTCGCCCTGCGTGGTCACGGCGCCGAAGTGTCGCGATGGTGGTCGTCACCCGCGGCCGCGGTCCATCTGCTCGTCGGCGGCGCCTGGACCGGCGCGCTGACCCATCTGGCGATCACCGCGCGCGCCGAACGAGACACCACCGAGACGATCGAGCCCGGCCCGTCCCGCTACGCGGCCGCCGCGCTCGTCGCCGCGCTGGCAACTCTGATCGTCGGACCCGTCGTCGCGTTCGGCCAGCTCGAACACCTCGGTGACCTCACCCACACCAGGTACGGACAGATCCTGCTCGTCAAACTGGCGCTCGTCGGTCTCGGTCTCGCCACCGCCCTCGCCGCTCGACGGCAAGGCATCCCCGCCACCGGCACCCGCATCGGATCCCTCGCCCGCTACACCACCATCGAAGCACTCCTGCTTGGCGGGGTCCTCGCCGCCAGCGCGCTGCTCTCCACCACCGCACCGGCGCGAGGACGCAGCCTCATCGAGCTCGGCCCAACACCGCTTCCCAAGCCGACCACCCTCACCTCGGACCTCGCCGGAAGCCACCAAGTCCTCGTCTCCGCTGCCGTCGAACGGCTCCAGGTCCTCGTTCTCCCACCCGGCGGCCAGGCGAGCCGGACCCAGAGAGCGACCTTTGAAGGCATCGAGCCCGACGGAACGTCGTTCGACCTCAAACCCCGATTGTGCGGCCCCGGGTGCTACGACCTCGCCCACCATTGGCACGACGGCATCACCCGACTCACCGTGGCCGTCACCGACCCCGACGCCGACAGCGGGAGCACCCGGCTCGAGATCGCCTGGCCACCGGGCCCCGACGCCAGCAGCCTCCTCAGCCGAGCCATCGCAGCAACCGCCAACGCCGCCACGATCACCGTCACCGAGAACGTCAG
>JAYUAM010000795.1:0-1222 GCA_043741295.1 Acidimicrobiia bacterium | reverse complement strand
CGAACCCTCCAACCTTTGATCCGCACCGTCAACCCGATCAGTGGACCGGCTGGGCGGTACGCGCGACGGCGCGGGCGAGGCGGGCCACCGCGTCGTCGAGCTCCGCTGGCAGCAGCGTGGCGAACGACAGGCGCACCCTGTCGCGTCCGTCTGGCGCGTCGTCCTCGACGTAGAACGCACCGCCGGGCACGAATGCCACGCCCTCTTCGACGGCGATCGGGAGCAGTGCCGTCGTGTCGACACCGGCGATGCTCCCCCACACGAACATCCCACCGTCCGGCGCGGCGAACTCGATGCGGTCACCGAGGTGGCGCCCGAGCGCGTCGACGAGCGCGGCGCAACGCGAGCCGTACAACTCCGCCAGCGTCAGACGATGCTGCGCGATGAAGGCGTCGTCGGCGAGCACGTCATGGGCCACCCATTGCGAGAGGGACGACGTGTGCAGGTCGCGCGCCTGCTTCAGCCGCACGACGGCGGGAACGAGCCAGGCCGGCGCCACCATCCAGCCGACGCGCAACCCGGGGGCGAGCACCTTGCTGCCGCTCCCGAGGCTGACGACGAGCTCGCTCGAGCGGTGGATCGACGGCTGCGGGTCGCCGGCGAAGCGCAGGTCGCGATACGGGTCGTCCTCGATGACGACGAACCCGTACTGGTCGGCGAGGGCGCCAAGACGAACACGGCGCGCCGCCGACATCGTTGCGCCGGTGGGGTTCTGGAAGTTCGGGGCGACGTAGCACGCCTTCGGTCGCAATCCCCCCGCCAGGTGGGCGGCGAGGTCATCGACATCGAGGCCGTCGCCGTCAGGGCCGGCGTCGCGCACGAGGGGCACCGGCACGAGCGTCGCGCCAGCCGTGCGGAAGGCCTGCAGCGCACCGAGGTAGGCGGGTTCCTCGACGACGATGACATCGCCTGGGTCGCACAGCGCGTGGGCGAGCAGATCGAGCCCCTGCTGCGAGCCGGTCGTGATCACGACCTGGTCGGCCGTCGCCGCCGGGTCGGCCTGGGCGGCCACCCATTCGCGCAGCACCCCGACGCCTTCGGTCGGCCCGTACTGCAGCGGCGAGGCGATGCCGACCGAGCGGCCGAGCACGCGGTCGACGGCCACGCGCATCCGCTCGACCGGGAACGACTCGGGCGCCGGCAGGCCGCCGGCCATCGAACGCACTCCCGGCCGCTCGACGAGCCGGAGCAGGTCACGGATCACCGACGACCGGGCCGAGCG
>JAYUAM010000794.1:0-1222 GCA_043741295.1 Acidimicrobiia bacterium | reverse complement strand
CGACGAACTCGTCGTACACCCGCTCGTGGACGTAGATGCGTTCGATCGAGCAGCACGACTGTCCGGCGTTGAAGAACGCACCGTCGACGTTCTCGCCGACGGCCAGGGCGACGTCGGCGTCGTGGCGCACGTACGACGGATCCTTACCGCCGAGCTCGAGCCCGGTGCCGACGAACCGCGTCGACGCCGCGGCCTGCATCGCGTGGCCGCCCTCTACCGAGCCGGTGAAGGCGACGAAGCCGATGCGCGGGTCGCCGATCATCCGGGCGATGGACGAGTGGTCGGCGTGCACGTGCTGGAACACACCCTCGGGCAGGCCGGCGGCGGCGAACGCCGCCGAGTAGCGCTCGGCGCACAGGATCGTCTGCGTGGCGTGCTTCAGGATGACGGTGTCGCCCGACAGCAGTGCCGGCACGATCGAGTTCACCGAGGTGAGGTACGGGTAGTTCCACGGTGCCACGACGAGCACCGTGCCGACCGGCTCGCGGCGGATGAAGCGGGTGAAGCCGTCCTTGCTCGACGCCGGCCGGTCGGCGAGGGCGGCCGGCGCGAGCGACGACATCGTCCGGGCGCGCTCCTGGAAGCCGCGTGTGATCTCCATGGGCGTGTGACGCACCGGCCGGCCCATCTGCATGGTGAGCTCGAGGCCGATCTCAGCGGCGTGCTCGACCATCCAGGCCACCGCCCGCTCGACGACCGCGGCTCGCTCGGCGAGCGGCGTCACCGCCCATCCGGCCCGGGCAGCATCGGCCCGAGCCAGCGCTGCGTCGATCTCGCCGGGTGTCGCCACGGGTCGTTCGGCGACGACGGAGCCGTCGATGGGGGAGATGACTCGTTGCACGCTCACGGCGGCGGAGTCTAGGGAGCCCGGACGCCACGCCCGGATGGTCGGCGTCGTCGATGCCGGACGACGGTGCGGCGCGATCAGGCTTCGATGTAGATGCAGCCCGGCGGGCACTCCTCGGCGGCGGTGAGCACGCCGTCGACGAGGTGGTCGGGTACGTCGGCGCTGCCGGCCTGCCCCTTCGGGAGCAGCTTGTCGCCGACCTTGACGTAAGCCAGGTTCCCGTCGAAGTGGAACATGTCGGGCGCCGCTTGCTCGCACACGCCGTTGCCGACGCAGGCGTCGGTGTCGATCCAGACCTTCATGGGTGTCCCTCCGGTTCGTGTCGGCTCGTCGACGTCCTAAGACGGCCGACGACATCCTGCGCCTTGGCGGGTC
>JAYUAM010000793.1:0-1223 GCA_043741295.1 Acidimicrobiia bacterium | reverse complement strand
TCACGAGCTGGAAGCGGTCGAAGTAGTAGCCGACCGCCTTCAACAGCGCGAGGCCGGCGAGCATCGCGGCGATGTGCATGCGCGTGGACGGCGCAATGCTCGGGCCGCGCGGAGCCGACGGCGACAACCGGATGCCTCCGTGCACGTAGTGGATGGCGATGGCCAACACCGTGCACACCACCGACACCGTGAACAGCCACTCGACCATGAACGTGATCCACGGCAGACGGAACACATAGAACGACACGTCACGGTGGAACTGGGGATCGGACCGGCCGAACGACACCGGGTGGCTGAACAGCAGCCACTCCTTCCACAGCCCGGCCGCTGGCACGCCGGCCATGAGCCCGAACAACGTCGCCGCCGCACCGCGCACAAGGCGGCCACGGCGGGCCATCAGCAAGCGGTAACGGTCGGCGAGCTGCTCGGTCATGCCGGTGCGCAGCTCGAACGGCGCCAGACGCTCGGCCACGATCGCCGTCGACAGCAGCGACAACCCGGCGAGC
The DNA here is from genome assembly GCA_043741295.1 of Acidimicrobiia bacterium. Classification (GTDB taxonomy): domain Bacteria; phylum Actinomycetota; class Acidimicrobiia; order Acidimicrobiales; family Ilumatobacteraceae; genus JAYUAM01. The sequence goes on along the minus strand of JAYUAM010000793.1, from coordinate 717 downwards.
ACGGAGAACACGATCGCCAGCGTGACCTTCACCCGGATCATGCGCGAGAACACCGCGCCCTGACCGAGCGTACGGAACCACAGGGCATCGGTGTAGAAGCGGGCGATGCCGCGCGCGGTGAGCACGAGAAGCAGCAGCAGCCCGAGCACGGTGAGCACGGTGGTGCGACGGCGATGGCCGAAAGACACCCGTCGACGGTTACCCCGGGGACGATCAGACGGAAGACGCACGATCGCCACGGTAACCGAGGCCCGCCGCCCTTGGCTGGCGCGAACGACGGGATCTCATGTCGGGTGGTGCGGTTGGCGCCGGGCGTCGGCCAGCGGAGGGCGCTAGCGGGGGGCGGCGAGCAGGAGCAGGCAGCGGCAGCCGGGGTAGGCCGGTGCGCACACGTGACCGGTGGGGAACTCCGCGCCGGCGCCGACCGCGCCGCCGAGGGCGTTGTCCTCGCCATCGGGGCAGCCGGGACCTTCGGGGTCGACGGCCCAGCACACCGCGGTACCCGGGGCGAGAACGCCATACGCACCTCGCCCGAAGGCGAACCGGGCGACATGCTCGCTCACGGCATCGATGCGCTGCGTCTTCCAGTCGCGGTACACGGCCCGCAGAAGCTCGGCGGCCTCGGCCGGTTCGTGCGCGGCCAGCGTGCCGGCCAGACGATCGCGGAACGGATCGACGAGCTCGCTCGCCACCTCGGCGGCCACCGCGGCGACGAGA
>JAYUAM010000792.1:0-1223 GCA_043741295.1 Acidimicrobiia bacterium | reverse complement strand
TACTGCGACGACTCCTCGAGCATGTGCTCGGCGGCGCCCAACGCGTCGATCGACACTGCCAGGGCACCGACGTCGACGAGCCGCTCGTGGAGCGCGGTTAGGGCGCCCGGGGGCCCGAGAAGGCGGTGGTCACGAACGGTGACGTCGTCGAGATCGACGCGCGCGAGTCGGCGCGTCTGGTCGAACATCGGCTCGAGCGTCACCCGGACGCCCGGCGCGCCCGCCTCGACCAGACCGAGTGTCACCGCACCGGACGAGTCGCGGGCCGACACGACGATGGCGTCGGCGACGTGGGCGAAGGGGACGAATCGTGCCGTGCCAGACAACCGCACGCCACCCTCGTGGCGCCACGTCACGCCGAGCTGCGAAGCGCTCGCCGAGCCGCTCGGGGCGAGATTGGCCACGGTGACGATGCGCTCGCCGGCGGCGATCGAGGGCAACAGCTCGGCCCGCAGCGCGTCGTTGTCACAGCGCAGGAGAGCCTCGGCCGCGAGCACGGTGGCGACGAACGGCCCGGGCGTCACGGCGCGCCCCATCTCGTGGAGCAGCACGGCGAGGTCGGTGTACGACGCTCCCATGCCGCCGTGCTCCTCGGGAAGGTGGACAGCCATCCAGCCGAGCTCGGCCATGGCCGCCCACACCGACCGTTCGTACCCGTCCACGTCGTCGAGCAGCGCCCGAACACGGTCGATGCTGGCTTGCTCGCCGAGGAACTTCCGCGCGGTGGACCGCAGCTCGTCGCGCTCGTCGTCGCTCAGCTGCATCATGCTCCCGTCGCTTCCGGTTCCCTCGGGAGTCCGAGGACCCGTTCGCCGATGATGTTCCGCATGATCTCGTTGGTCCCGCCGCCGATGGTCCACGCGAACGAGTTCATGTAGTCGTAGATCCAGTCGCCCGTCTCCCATCCCGCGCTCATGAGCGGGGGTCGCGCCAGATGACGGTCGGGCCCTCCGAACTCGGTGCCGTCCTTCATCACCCGCTGGAGTAGCTCGCTGTAGAAGACCTTGACCACTGACGCCTCCGGGCCGACGCCGCCGCGGCGCACAAGGTTGGTGATCATCGTGTTCAGCAGTTGCCGCAGCACGATGGTCTCGGCGTACCGCGCGCCGAGCCGCTCCCTGACGGCCGTGTCGTCGGCCGCGATCGTCCCGTCGTCGCGCGTCCAGCCACGTGTGGCGTCGGCGAGGGCGAGGGTGCCGTTGCGCATGAGGCGCTCGGCCATC
>JAYUAM010000791.1:0-7674 GCA_043741295.1 Acidimicrobiia bacterium | reverse complement strand
TGCTACCTCGAGACCGGCAAGGAGGCGAACCTCGACTTCTACCGCCACCACGGGTTCGCCGCGTGCGGCGAGACGACCGTGGAGGACCTCGACGGGCGGTGGTCCGACGGCCCGCGCACCGCCGGTCCGGGTGCCGCGACGACCGGCGACGGTGCCCTGCACCTGTGGGGCATGTGGCGCCCGCCCGACGTGCCTGCGGAGCGTGACCATTTGTGAGCCCGGGAACAAGCCTCGTATAGAGTCGGCAAGCGATGTCCGACATTCTGCGCGACTACCTGACGGTCGCCATCTTCCTGCTCACTGCGGTGGTTCTGGCGTCGGCGCTGCTCGGCATCGGCAGCCTTCTGCGGCCGAACAATCCCAACCGGGAGAAGGTCACCGTCTACGAGAGTGGCGTCGATCCGGTGGGCGAAGGCTGGTCGCAGAGCCAGATCCGTTACTACGTGTTCGCCGTGCTCTTCGTGATCTTCGACGTGGAAGCCGTCTTCATCTTCCCGTGGGCCACCCGCCTCGAACGCTACGGCGGCTTCGGCCTGGCCGAGATGGGCGTGTTCGTGTTCATCCTGCTCCTCGGCCTCGTCTACGCCTGGCGCAAGGGAGTGTTGAAGTGGCTGTAGTCGAGCGACCCCGACCGACCGAAGCGAGCGCGAAGTAATGGGCCTTGTGGATCGGGACCGGTTGCCGAAGGGGATCACCAAGGTGTTGAACCTCGGGCGGTCGTACTCGGTGTGGGTGTACCAGTGGGGCCTTGCCTGCTGCGCCATCGAGATGGGCGCGGCGTTCGGTTCGCCGCGCTACGACGTGATGCGCCTCGGCGTCATCCCGCTGCCGGCCTCGCCGCGCCAGGCCGACCTCGTGGTCATCTCCGGCACCGTCACCGACAAGATGGCGCCCGCGGTCAAGCGCCTCTACGAGCAGATGCCCGAGCCGAAGTACGTCATCTCGATGGGCAGCTGCGCGAACTGCGGTGGCCCCTACTGGGACAGCTACTCCGTCACCAAGGGCGTCGACCAGATCATCCCGGTCGACGTCTACGTGCCGGGCTGTCCGCCGCGGCCCGAGGCCCTGCTCGAAGGGATCCTGCTGCTGCAGGAGCGCATCCGCAACGAGGACATGGGAGCCAAGTGGCGCGGCGAGCACCACGACGGCGTCGTCGAGCGGAGAGGTGAACCGATTGTCGTCAACTCCTGACTCCGCCGGCGCCCCTGGTTCGGCGACCGGCGACGGCGGCGCGGTGGCCGAGCTCGTCCACGACCCGGCCCGCGAGGGCGTCGTCGAGCTGCTGCGCGCCGCCCTCGGCGACAAGCTCGTCGACTCCCATCTGAAGCCGGCCGACGACCTGTGGGTGCGCGTGCGCGCCGACGGTTGGGTAGATGCCGGGCGCGCCCTGCGAGCTGCCGGGTTCGAGTACTTCTGCTTCCTCTCGGCGATCGACTGGCTGCCGTCGCCGTTCGGCAAGGGCGAGGACGACCCCACCGAAGCGCCGGTCGAGAAGGACTCCACGATCACCCCGGGCTACACCGGTGGTGACACGCGCTTCCAGGTCTTCGCCCGCGTCTACTCGTTGCGGCAGGGGTTGGGCGTCACGTTGAAGGCCGACGTACCCGGCTCGCCAACCGAACCCGGGTCGATGGCGATCGACACCTGGGTTCCGGTGTACGCCGGCGCCAACTGGCACGAGCGCGAAGCCTGGGAGATGTTCGGCATCACGTTTACGGGGCACCCCGACCTGCGCCACATGTACCTGCCTGGCGACTTCGAGGGGTACCCGCTGCGCAAGGACTTCCCGCTGCTCGCCCGCATGGTGAAGCCGTGGCCGGGCATCGTCGACGTCGAGCCGATCCCCGCCGAGTTCGACCCCGACGCCGAGCCCGCAGCCGACGCGGCTGCGCCGCCCGTGGCCGACGCAACCGTGGCCGACGCGGCTGCGGCCGTCGCGCCGGCCGCCGTCGCGCCGGCCGTCGAGGACGGTGCGGCGTCATGACGATGCTCAACGACCGTCAGCAGCTCGCCTACATCGCTTCGCAGGCGGCCGACGCCCGGCTCAACGTCGAGCTCGAGACCGAGGGCATGACCCTCAACATCGGCCCACAGCACCCGGCCACGCACGGCACGCTGCGCATCATCGTGCGTCTCGACGGCGAGCTGGTGGTGTCGGCCGACCCGTCGGCTGGCTACATGCACCGCGGCTACGAGAAGCTCACCGAGGTCCGCTCGTTCCCGCAGGTCACGACCCTGGTGAATCGCATCGACTGGCTCGGCAGCTTCGCCAACGAAGTGCCCTTCATCCTCGCCGCCGAGAAGCTGATGGAGATCGAGGCGCCGCCGCGCGCCCAGTACATCCGCACGATCCTGTTCGAGCTCTCCCGCATCGCCAACGTGTCGTTGTTCCTCGGCGACATGGCCGTGCAGCTCGGTGCGATCACGCCGGTCTTCTACGCGTTCCGCGACCGCGAGCACGTGCTCAACCAGATCGAGTCGGCCACGGGCGGGCGCTTCCACCCGAACTTCGACCGCATCGGCGGCCTGAAGGATGACCTGCCCGCAGGCTGGATCGACGAGACCCGCGCCGTCTTGAAGAAGATGCGGACGTTCTGCGACCAGATGGAAGACCTGCTCATCGGGAACGAGATCTTCGCGGCCCGTACCCGCGGGATCGGCATCATCCCGCGCGAGACGGCGATGCAGTTCGGCCTTTCGGGTGCCAACGCGCGCGCCAGCGGCATCGACTGGGACCTGCGGCGTGATCAGAAGCTCCCGATGTCGTGGGACAAGGTCGACTGGAAGGTGTGGACGCACCCCGACGGTGACTCGTTCGCCCGCTACTGGGTGCGTCTGCAGGAAACGCGTGAGTCGATCAACATCGTCGACCAGCTCCTCGGCTCGATCCCATCGGGTTCGATCATGGCGAAGGTGCCGCGCATCATCAAGGTGCCGGCCGGCGAGGCGTGGGTCTCCACCGAGAACCCGCTCGGCGAGATGGGCTACTACGTCGTCTCGAAGGGCGACACGGGTCCGTTCCGCGTGAAGATCCGCTCGGCGAGCTTCAACAACGTGTCGATCGTGCCGTGGATCCTGCGCGGCATCTACGTTCCCGACGTCATCACCATCCTCGCCAGCCTGTACTTCATCCTCGGGGACATCGACCGATGAGCTGTCATGCTTCGTGCTCGCTGCGCTCGCCTGCCGTGCTCGCCGGCTCCGCTGCGCTTCGCCGCTCGCCGAACCTCGGGCGTGAGGTGGGGGCGTGATCCTCTCCTTCCAACCGGCGTACTGGCAGGTGTCGTTGCTGCGGGTGCTCGGCGTGTTCGTCGCCGTGCTGCTCCCGGCGGGCACGTTCGTCTACGCCTACCTGTTCAAGATGGTCAGCTTCATGCAGAGCCGGCTCGGCCCGATGGAGACCGGCCCGTACGGCTCTATGCAGCTCTTCGCCGAGGTCGGCAAGTTCCTGCAGAAGGAAGATCTCGTTCCGGCCAAGGCCGACAAGCGCATCTTCGCGATGGCGCCGATCGTCGTGCTCGTCTCCACGTTCCTGCTCTACCTCGCCGTGCCGTTCGGCCCCGACGCCGTGTTCTTCGCCCGCAACGGTTTCACGCTCGGCGTGTTCTACGCCCTCGCCGTCTCGTCGATCTCGGTGCTCGGCATCCTGATGGCCGGTTGGTCCAGCGCCAACAAGTACTCGCTCATGGGTGGCCTGCGCGCTGCCGGCCAGCTGATCGCCTACGAGCTTCCGATGGTGCTCGCCGTCGTTGGCGTCGTCATCCAGTCCGGCTCGATGAACCTGCAGGACATCGTCGTCTCCCAGAGCACGGGGAAGATGTTCGGCTTCGGTGGCCTCGGCAACCCGTACATCCTCACGCAGTTCGTCGGGTTCCTCATCTTCATGATCTCGGCCCAGGCCGAGCTGACGCAGACACCGTTCGACATGCCGATCGCCGAGTCCGAGCTGGTCGCCGGCTACATGACCGAGTACTCCGGCTTCCGGTTCCTCACGTTCTTCATCGCCGAGTTCGCCACCGCCGGCGCGTTCGCCGCCATCGCCTCCACGCTGTTCCTGGGCGGCTGGGGCTTGCCGCACCGCTGGTTCGGTTGGGCCACCACCGGCACGAACGCGTCGATCCTCGACAGCGTGGGCAACTGGATGAACGTCGCCGGCCCGCTGATCCTGTTCGGCAAGGTGATGATCCTGGCCTTCGTGATCTTCTGGGTCCGCTTCACCTACCCCCGCCTGCGGGAGGATCAGCTGCAGCGCTTCGCCTGGAAGGTGCTCATCCCCGTGTCGCTCCTCAACATCATGGTCACCGCCGTGCTGAAAGTAGCGTTCTGATGCCTCGGTTCGCTGCGCTCACCTGCCGTGCTCGCCGGCTCCGCTGCGCTTCGCCGCTCGCCGAAACTCCAGTCGGAGGCGAGTCCTGATGCCTTTGCCTTCGATTCCGGGGTCTGGGTTGCTCAAGGGGCTCGGGGTCACGTTCAAGGCGATCGTCGAGACGGTCACCAAGGGCGCCCAGACGACGCAGTACCCGCACGAGAAGGAGCCGCCGCCCCTGCGGGCGCGCGGTGTCATCGCCCTGCACGAGGGCAACTGCACCGTGTGCATGCTGTGCGTGCGCTCGTGCCCCGACTGGTGCATCTACATCGAGGGTCACAAGGAGAAGGCACCGCCGCGGCGAGCCGGTGGAAAGCCACGCACCGTCTCGGCGCTCGACCGCTTCGACATCGACTACGGCCTGTGCATGTACTGCGGAATCTGCGTCGAGGTGTGCCCGTTCGACGCGCTGTTCTGGAGCCCCGAGTTCGAGTACTCCGAGCCGCGCATCGCCGACCTGATCCACGACAAGGCGAAGCTCGGCGAGTGGATGGAGACGGTGCCCGCCGCTCCCGATCTCGAAGCCGGCGCGGACAAGAAGAAGAAGTAGACGATGATCCTCGCCACCGAGAACGTCGCCCAGCACATCGGCTTCGCCGTCATCGCCCTGACGATGATCGTCGGCGCGCTCCGCGTCGTGACGAGCAACAACATGGTCCGCGCCGCGCTGTGGCTGGTGGTCGTGCTCGCCGGCGCTGCCGGGCAGTACATCCTGCTCGCCGCCGAGTTCGTGGCCGTCACCCAGGTGCTCGTCTACGTCGGCGCGGTGATGGTGCTCTTCCTGTTCGGCACGATGCTCACCCGCGCGCTCATCGGCCACGAGAAGGACCTCAACAACTCCAACCGCGTCGTGCCGGCCGTCATCGCCGTCAGCCTGGCCGGTGTGCTCGGCTTCGTCCTGATCGACGCGTTCCACGCCGCCCACATGCCGACCAACGCGACGCCGGTGACCACCGCGGCGATCTCCGACTCGATCTTCTCCACCTACCTGCTGCCTTTCTGGGCGCTGTCGCTCGTCCTCACCGCCGCTGTCGTCGGCGCCATCGTCCTCGCCCGGAAAGACTGAAGCCCGCGTGCTGCTGAACGAGTTTCTCTTGTTGGGTGCGGCGTTGTTCTGCATCGGCGTGTACGGGGTGCTGGCGCGCAAGAACGCGGTGATGGTGCTGATGTCGATCGAGCTCATCCTGAACTCGGTGAACATCAACATCCTCGCCTTCTCGCTGCGCAACGGCGGTGACGTGGCTGGCCACGTGTTCGCCCTCTACATCATCGCCGTGGCCGCCGCCGAGGTCGGCGTAGGTCTCGCCATCGTGCTGCTCATCTACCGCAACCGGCGCTCGATCTCGCTCGACGAGCTCTCCGAGATGAAGGGCTGACGATGTTGTTCGCCGCCGAAGCCGTGGCCGAACCCGCCGCGGGCTGGTTCCTGACCCACGCCTGGCTCGTCCCGTTGATCCCGGCGATCGGGTTCGTCTGCGTGCTGCTCCTCGGCAAGCGCACGGCCCGCTACACCTCGAACGGCGCCTACTTCGGCATCGGGTCGATGACGGCCAGCCTGGTGCTCGCCATCGGCGCCGTCGTCCAGTGGATCAGCCGGGTCGGCGGGGGCGACGGCTCTTCCGAGGGCGCGTTCGGCATCGGCAGGGTCGTGAGCGCCATCGGCCGCTCGATGGTGCTGCGGGCCGGCACGGCCGACGAAGGCCACGCCTACGTCGCCCCCGTGATCCGCTCGTTCACCTGGTGGCAGAACAGCGGCATCAAGTTCGGCATCGGCTCGCATGTCGATGGCCTGTCGGTGACGGTCATCTTCGTCGTCGCGCTGATCTCGACGCTCGTGCAGATCTACTCGCTCGAGTACGTGCGCGGCGATCGTCGCTACACGCACTTCTTCGCCGCCCTCACGTTGTTCTCCGCCGGCATGCTCGCCATGGTGCTCGCCGAGAACACGGTCCAGCTGATCCTCGGCTGGGAGATCATGGGCCTCTGCTCGTTCATGCTCATCGGCCACTGGTGGGAGGAGAAGGCGAACAACGTCGCTGCGCTGAAGGCATTCTGGACGGTGCGCGTCGGCGACGTCGGCCTGATGATCGGTGTGTCGATGCTGTACTTCGGCTCGGGCAGCTTCTCGATCGACAAGATCAACGCCTGGGCGCTCGAGAACACGACATCGACCCGACTGCTGTTCTGGACGTCGATCGCGCTGCTCGCCGCGGTGATCGGCAAGAGCGGCCAGTTCCCGTTGCACACGTGGCTGCCCGACGCCATGGCCGGCCCCACGCCCGTGTCGGCGCTGCTGCACTCCTCCACCATGGTCGTGGCCGGTGTGTACCTCGCCGCCCGGCTCTACCCGGTGTTCTACGTCGGTTTCCACGTCGCCGCCGGTGGGGTGAACCCGCTCGCCCTCATCGGCGGCATCACCATCCTGATCTCGGGCGTGCTCGCGCTCGTGCAGGACGACATCAAACGCGTGCTCGCGTATTCGACGGTCGGCCAGCTCGGCTACATGGTGATGGGTCTCGGCGTCGGGGCGTGGACGCCGGCCGTGTTCCACATCTTCACCCACGCCTGGTTCAAGGCCTGCCTGTTCCTGGGCGCCGGCTCGGTGAGCCACTCGGCCAGCCATCACTCCTTCGACATGAAGAAGGACATGGGCGGTCTGTGGCGCAAGATGCCGATCACGTTCGCCACGTTCTTCGTGTCGACGCTTGCCCTCACCGGTGTGCCGTTCTTCGCCGGGTTCTTCTCGAAGGACGAGATCATCGACAACGCCGGCGAGTTCGGCTACCAGTCGTTCAAGTGGATCGGGCTCATCGGCGCGTTCTTCACGGCCGCCTACATGTCGCGGGTGCTCTACCTCACGTTCTTCGGTTCGCCGCGCGGGGCGTCGGCCGGCGTGCACCACGACGAGCACGACGCCCACGCGCCGGCGATGGCTGGGGCGATGATCGAGACGCAGAGCGGCTTCGACGCCGTGCACGGCTTCGACGAAGCTCACTCCGTGGTCGGCGCGGCGGTCGCCCACGACAGCGGTCACGATGCTCACGACGCCCACGACGCGCACGACGGGCACGGCGATGCCCACGCCGGCCCGCACGAGTCGCCCTGGCTGATCACGATGCCCCTCGTCGTCCTCGCCGTCGGCGCGGTCTTCAGCGGCTACCTCAACGCCTCACCGTTCAAGATCGAGAAGTTCACGAGGTGGGTGGAGCCGGGCGTCGGCGCGCTCACGCACCCGGCGCTCGAGCACCCGGCGTTCGTCGGCTGGCTGAAGGCCCTCCCGTCGATCGGGCTCGTGGTCCTCGGTCTCG
>JAYUAM010000790.1:0-1226 GCA_043741295.1 Acidimicrobiia bacterium | reverse complement strand
CGCCGCGCCCGTATCCAGCCCGAACGCCGTGGCTCATCGGCGTCGACGACGGCGTGCACACGCGGGTCGACGTGGATGGGTTGGCCCTCGTCGGTGGTTTCCTCGGTCAGGATCTGCCCGTCGATCCGGATACTTATGACCCGCGGGCCGATCCATCCTGGACCCGAGGGGTCCTCGAGATTGCCGATCGGGTCTTCGGCCTTCCCGGATCGGGCGCGCGGGTGCATCGAGGCTGGGCAGGGCTTTATCCGGGCACACCGGACCGACACCCGATCATCGATCGCGTTGCCGACGGCATTTTCGTGGCCCTCGGGTTCGCCGGTACTGGGCTGATGCTCGCGCCCGCGGCCGGTCAGCTGGCAACCGAGCTGATCTTCGGTGGCGCGCTGGAGTCGATCTCCGGACGCGGACTGAGCGCGACGCGATTTGGCGACATTCAGCCTTCGGAGACAACCGGCTTCTAGACGGTGACGCAGAGCTGACCCGCTAGGATTGCCGCTCACGCGCCTGTAGCTCACTGGACAGAGCGTCGGCCTCCGGAGCTGAGCCGCCTGAGCCTTGTGGCCACCTGAGTGGCACGCTGAGCAAGACGGGCCGACTTTTACGCTCTACCGCCGTAGCGTGACGCCAGCGGCCGGCCCATCCACGTCTGCGAACGGGTCGATGAGCACGCCGAGCGCGGCCCAGTCGACCGGCGTTGCCGCCGGCGGCGCGCCGCTGTCCACGAGGCTGGCGACGATCAGCTTTGATACTTCCGCGGTCGCATCTGGGAGCCGCCACCCTCGGCCGCGAACGAGCTCCTCGTACGTTCCCGGTCCGGTCATCGCCATCCCGAGGTCAGCCGCTCGCGCCGCCGTCAGTCCCGGTGCGAGTCGGCTCTCCAGATCAAGCTGGGTGGAGATGGCCAGCAAGTAGCCGTGGCGAAGAGCGTCGAGCTGATCGAGAAACGGCGCGACCGTCACGTCGCCACCGCGCCGCCGTCGGGCGAAGTCGATGATGTCCCAGAACAGCTCCCAGGCCAGAAGGGCCGACCCGGCGAACCGTCGGAGGGCCGTCACCGAGTCGGTTCCATCCCAGACAGCCGGGAAGTCGCAGATGTGAGCGGAGCGGCGGGCGTCGTCGAGAACGGCGAACAGGAGGCCGCTGTTCGACTCGAAGTGCGTATACACCGTCTGCTTCGAGACGCCAGCCCGTCGGGCGACGGCTTCGGCGCTCGGGTCGCCGCC
>JAYUAM010000789.1:0-7682 GCA_043741295.1 Acidimicrobiia bacterium | reverse complement strand
AGGGCACAGCCGGGCACGACCCGGAACTGGAACACCGTGTCGGCGATCGAGCGGCTGCTCGACGGCTAGCCGCGCAGGCCGCCGTAGATCGCGCTCGCCGCGCTCACGAAGAGCAGCACGACCACAAGGCGCTCGAAGTGGGCGTCGCGTAGGCGCCGTGAGGCGCGCAGACCGGCGTACGCCGCCAGCGGGATGAGCGGCAGGGCGAGTCCGCCCAGTGTGAGCGCCGGGCGGGTGATGAGCCCGCGCCACCAGAAGAGCAGGAGCGACACGTTGCTCGCCACGAAGATCGCCGAGATCGTGCCGCGGAACTGGTCGGGGGCCAGGCGGCGGGCGTTCAGAGCCAGGACGAGCGGCGGGCCGTTCGTGCCCGTGCTCGTGGCGAGCACGCCGGCCATGATGCCAGCGGCCACTTCGACGGCCGGCCGTACCGTGCGCGGCCGCCAGCCGGAGGCCATCACGATGGTGGCGAGAGCGACGACGACGCCGAGGAAGACGCGAAACGGCCGCACCGGCACAGCGTCCAGGATGACGAGCCCGGCGGGCATCCCGGCGAGCGACCACAGCGCGTAACGCCAGGCGAGTGGCACGTCGATGTGTCGCCGCAGCTGCCACGCCGTGATCATCGTGTTCGGCCAGCTGCACAACGAGGCGACCACGACGGCGAGCGACGGCGCGATCGCCAGCGACATCAGCGGGACGCTCAGCAGGGCGAACCCGAACCCGGTGATGCGTTGGAGGAACGCGGCGAGCACGGCGATCAGGATCACCGTCACCATCGCTCCGGTCGCCGGCACCACCTGAATCTAGAGCCAGCGCGGTCGGCAGCCGCGGTTGGGCTAGAACACCCGGATGTCCGATGCCGGCGCGCCCGACGGCCCCGAGCCCGACCACTGGTTCGAGCCGCTCGCGGAGCATCTCGGGCGGGCCTACCTGCGCTACTCGTTCACCAAGGGGACGGTGCAGGAGGTCGACGCCTTGGTCGGTTGGCTCGGGTTGGAGCCGGGCATGCGCGTGCTCGACGTGGGTTGTGGACCCGGCCGTCACGTCTACGAGTTCGCCCGGCGCGGCATCGCCTGCCACGGGGTTGACATCAGCCAACGCTTCGTCGACCTCGGCAACGAGACGGCGCCGGCCGGGGCGAGCTTCGAGCGGCTCGACGCCCGTGACCTGGGGGAGCACGACCGGTTCGCGGCCTCGTTCGATGCTGCCGTCAGCCTGTGCCAGGGCGCGTTCGGGCTGCTGGCCAGCGACGCCGACACCCTGGCGGTCCTGCGGGGCATGGCCCACGCAGTGCGCCCGGGCGGCCGGGTCGCCGTCAGCGCGTTCAACGCCTACTTCAGCATCCGCTACCAGCTCGACGTCGGCTTCGACGCCGCCACCGGCGTCGCCCACGAGCACACCGAGCTGCGCGACGAGGAGGGTCGCCTCGCCCCGGCCGAGCTGTGGACCACCTGCTTCACCCCTCGCGAGCTGCGCCTGCTGGCGGCCGCCGCCGGCCTCGTGCCGGATGCCGTGTGGTCGGTGGAGCCGGGTGCCTACCGGTCCGACTTGCCGACGATCGAGACGCCCGAGCTGCTCCTGCTCGCCACCCGCCGAGACCAACCGGCCGGTCTGGCGCCCTAGATCGACCGGGGACCCGGTGGTAGGCTCGACCGTTCCGATGGGGGCTTCCCCACTCGGCACGTTCCTATTCCTCTAGCGCAAAGTCTGATCTCCTTGACCGACACCATCATCGCCTCCCCGTTCGGTACGTTCAACGAGGACGGTAGCTACACCCCCCGCCAGATCACCGTCGACGATCTCGGCGAATCCTTCGCCGATGCGATCTCCGGCACCATGGTCTCCGTCGAAGACGGCCAGCTCGTCATGGGCACCGTCGTCAAGATCGACAAGGACGAGGTCCTGCTCGACATCGGCTACAAGTCCGAAGGCGTGATCCCCAGCCGTGAGCTGTCGATCCGTAACGACGTCGACCCGAACGATGTCGTCAAGGTCGGCGAGCAGATCGAAGCCCTCGTCCTCACCAAGGAGGACAAGGAAGGCCGCCTCGTCCTCTCGAAGAAGCGCGCGCAGTACGAGCGGGCGTGGGGCACGATCGAGAAGGTCAAGGAAGCCGACGGCATCGTCGAGGGTCTGGTCATCGAGGTCGTCAAGGGCGGTCTCATCATGGACATCGGGCTGCGCGGGTTCCTCCCGGCATCGCTCGTCGAGCTGCGCCGCGTCCGCGACCTGCAGCCCTACGTCGGCCGGGTCCTGCAGGCCAAGATCATCGAGCTCGACAAGAACCGCAACAACGTCGTGCTCTCGCGTCGTGGCTACCTGGAAGAGACGCAGAAGGAGCAGCGCGAGGACTTCCTCGCCAATCTGAAGCCGGGCGAGATCCGCAAGGGTGTCGTGTCGAGCGTCGTGTCGTTCGGTGCGTTCGTCGACCTCGGCGGCATGGATGGCCTCATCCACGTGTCCGAGCTGTCGTGGAAGCACGTCGACCACCCCGGTTCGGTCGTCGCCGTCGGCGACGAGGTCTCGGTGCAGGTGCTCGATGTCGACTACGACCGTGAGCGCATAAGCCTCTCGCTGAAGGCCACCCAGCAGGATCCGTGGCAGGAGTTCGCCGGCACCCACCGCGTGGGCGAGCTGGTCTACGGCCGGGTCACCAAGCTCGTGCCGTTCGGTGCGTTCGTGCAGGTCGGCGAGGGCATCGAAGGTCTGGTCCACATCTCGGAGATGTCGGCGCACCACGTCGACGCGCCCGAGCAGGTCGTCACGCCGGGCGAGGAGCTGTGGGTCAAGATCATCGACCTCGACCTCCAGCGTCGCCGCATCAGCCTGTCGATCAAGCAGGCCGCCGAGGGTGGCGATGTGGCCGAGGAGTACCGCGAGCACTTCGGCGAGCACGCCTTCGACGAGTCGGGCAATTACATCGGCGACACGTCGTCCGATGCCGAGCGCGAAGCGGCGTGGAAGGACTACTACGAGCAGTACGGCGATCCGAACGCGCCAGAGGGCGCGCCGGAAGGCATGCCGCCGACCGGCCCGCCCCCGTCCGCTCCGGCGGCGGTGGCCGTCGAGTCCGCGGCGACGGACGAGGTCACGGCCGAAGAGGTTGCGCCAGGCGCCGCCGACGACGCTGCGCCAGCGGCCGCGGACGACACGCCCGCCTGACCGGTCAACAGACGCCGTGGACACGGCCCCGGGCGACCCCCGGGGCCGTTTCGCGCTCCAGGTGCAACCGAACGGCCTCCCGGTCGATCCGACTTGGGGATCCGGTCAGGTCAGCTTGATGATTCCCATCTTCACGGCGGTGAGCACGGCCTGGGTGCGGTCGCGGGCGTTGAGCTTCTCGTAGATCGAGGCGAGGTGGTTCTTCACGGTCTTCTGGCTGATGAAGAGCCGTTCGGCGACCTCGGGTGTCGAGCAGCCGTCGGCGATCAGCTGGAGCACCTCTTCCTCACGCCGGCTCACCATCCGTTCGTCCTCGGTGCGGGCGGTGACGTCGATGCGGCGGACCTCGGTGAGCATCGTCTGGGCGAGCGCCGGCGAGAGGGCGGTCTCGCCGCCGGCCGCCATGCGCATGGCGTCGGCCAGTTCTTCGATCGAGCAGTCCTTCGTGAGGTAACCGACGGCCCCGGCCTTGATCGCCATCTCGACGATGTCACGGTCGGCGTGCATGGTGAGCATCACCACCCGCCGGCCGGGCTCGTTGGCCACGATGCGGCGCGTAGCTTCGATGCCGCCGACGTTCGGCATCGACACGTCCATCAGGATCACGTCCGGGTTGAGCTCGGGCACGCGACGCACGGCGTCGTACCCGTCGGAGGCCTCGCCGACGACGTCGAACCCCTCTTCCTCCAGCGCCCGTCGGAGGCCCTCACGCAACGTGCGGTGGTCGTCGACGAGCATCAGCTTGATCGCGGTGGCCGGTGCGCTGGCCGGCGGGGCCGACTCGGCACCTGTCATGTACGACGCTCGGGACGAGGGGGACCACCGACCACGACCCGCACCGTAGTCCCTTCGCCCTCTCGCGACTCGATCTCGAATCGGGCGCCGATCGACGTAGCCCGTTCGCGCATGCCGATGATGCCGTAGCTGTCGGCCCGGGCGAGGTGCCGTTCGAACCCGAGGCCGTCGTCGATCACCGTCAGCTCGGCGGCGCGCCCGTCGGTCCTCCACACGATCCGCAGGTGGCTCGCCTGGGCGTGGCGCTCGACGTTGACGACCGCCTCCTTGGCGATGCGCCACAGCTCGCGTTCGTAGACGAGGGGCAGGCGGCCGGTGGTCTGCTGCTCAAGGTCGATCGCCAGCGCGCTCCGGGCCCGTACCCGGTCCACGAAGAGCGACATCGTCTCGGCCACATCCTGTGTGGCCGACACGTCGGTGCGCAGGTCGTACAGCGTCTCGCGCACCTCGGACACGACGCTGCGCACCTGGCCCCGTACCTCCTCGAGGATCGGGCGCGGGTCGGCGCCCCGGTCGGTCGACCGGACGGCCCGGTCGAGCTCGAAGCCGACGTGGGCGAGCGACTGGCCGATGCGGTCGTGGAGGTCACGGGCTATTCGTGAGCGTTCCTCGTCGGCGCCCATCGTCCGCAGCCGCGAGAACATGCGGGCGTTGTCGATCGCCACGCCGAACGGTTCGAGCAGGCCATTGACCAGTTCGACATCCTTGGCGCGGTAGCGCTCGTCGCGGTCGGTCTCGATGGCGAGCAGGCCGATGAGCGAACCGCGGGCGCGCAGCGCGGCGTACAACCCGCTCGCGGCCGTGTCCGACAAGCCACTTCCGGTGAGCGGCTGCACGAGGAGCGCGCCACCGGAACGCATGGCGCGGGCCAGGGGCGTCGGTAGTGACGCCGTGGTGAGCGTGTCGGTGAGCGGAGATCCGGTGTGGCGCACCGGAGCCCACGTCTCGTCGGAGTCCTCGTAGAGCAGCACGGCTGCGGTCTCGAACTCGACGAGATCGCGCAGGCGGGTGAGCATCGAGCCGAGGACCTCGTCGAGATCGAGCGATGCTGGCAGCGTCTGAGCGACGCGGTTCAGCGAGAACAGCAACGCGTTCGCCTCGGCCAGCTCGCCGAGTCGATCGAGCGCGAGCGTCTGCTGGCGAGCGGTCTCCTTCGAGATCTGTCGTGCCCAGCCACTCGACACGGCGACGAGGATCACGAGGCTCGACCACACCGCGGCGTCCCGCATGGACCGGGTGTCGGTACCCACGGCGTACAGGTGGCGGGCCGACACCGCCAGCACGGCGATGGCGGTGAGACGGGCGGCGAAGCGGGGGCCGCGCAGCACGCCGGCCACGAGAGCGGTCGGCAGGAGCGAGAACGCGTAGGGCGACCACCAAGCGCCGGTGCCGATCACCGCAGCGATCTGGAAGCCCATCTCGCCGACGATCTCGAGCGTTACCCGCCGGTCGGCACCGGGCCGGATCGGCATGAGCGTGCGGAACGTGGCGTAGGCGAGCAGGGCGAGCGTCACGGCGAGGAGGCGGTAGCTGTGCGGACTGAACGAGCGCATCGCCACGATGAGGCCGACTGCGACGGCGGCCCAGCGGAACGGCTCCATCGCCGGCACGAGCGACTGGTCGACCTGGCGGGGTACCGTCAGCTCTGACCGCCGACGCTCGGTGCCGGGCGGGCTCGACTGGCGGTTCTGGCGGCGCTCGACGAGCGGCCAGGTGAGGCTCGGCACCGAGACGCGCTGGTCGGCGCCGCGACGGCCCGATGTCGATGCCGAGGTCGGCGTCGACGCTGCGGTCGTGGCATCGCCGTTGGCACGGCCGTCGGTCGCAGTGTCGGCCTCCTTCCCGGAACGGGCCGGGTCGGAACGAGCGGGGTCGACGGTGGACGACATGGGGAAAGTGCAGGCTATGCCGGTGGGGCCGGCGAGGGTCACCGGCCGCCGACAGGTAGCGTCGGCGCCGTGATCCTGGTCGGCCTCACTGGCGGTATCGGGGCCGGCAAATCGTCGGTGTCCCAGCGGCTCGCCACCTTGGGCGCCGTCGTCGTCGATGCCGACGCCATCACCCGCGCCGTGCAGGGTCCGGGGTCGCCCGTTCTCGCCGCCATCGCAGAGCGCTTCGGGCCCGAGGTGATCGCCGCCGACGGCGCGCTCGACCGCGCCGCGCTCGCCGCCATAGCGTTCGCCGATGGCGATGCCCTCGCCGCCCTGAACCGCATCGTCCACCCCGCCGTGCGGGCCGAGATCGACGCTCGTGTCGATGCCGAGATCGCCACCGACCACGTGGTCGTACTCGACATTCCGCTGCTCGCCGAGAATCCTCGCGCCGGGCTGGCCGCCACGGTCGTCGTCGACGCCCCGTTGGAGGTCGCCGTCGCCCGGCTCGAGCGCTTCCGGGGAATCTCGGAGACCGACGCTCGGGCGCGCATCGCCCGCCAGGCGAGCCGGGAGGACCGGCTCGCGATCGCAACCAGGGTGATCGACAACTCGGGCGATCTCGCCGCGCTCGACCGCCAGGTCGACGCCCTGTGGCGTTGGCTGCGCTCGCTGCCGGCGACGACCGCCGACGACCTCGCCGCGTACCGCTCTCCGGTCGCCCGGCGCTGATCGGTCATCCGGGAGGGCTCGTCAGACGCGCGTCGCGCCGGGCTTCGTCGGCACGACGACGAACGAGGCATCGGTCGTCACCGCGCTGTCCGCTTTCGTCACGTCGGCGACGACGCGGTACGTGGCCCGCCACTCGGTCGCCGTCACCTCGTTGAGCACCCATCCGCGATTGTGGGCGTTGAGGTAGCGCAGCGCGGGGAACTTGCTCACCTGCGACTCGACCGCCGGCGGCAGGAGCGCCCCCGACGAGATCGACGTGCCGACCAGCTCGGTCGCCACCGGCGCGGCGACCCCGGGCGACACGGGCCCGGCGTCGATCGTTCCTGCGGTGACGTCGGCGACGGCGGCGAGGTGGATGTCGCCGGTGACGACGACGACGTTGGTCCTGCCGGTGGCGGCGATGCCCTGCACGAGCCGTTGGCGGGCGAACGGGTAGCCGTCCCACTGGTCGTAGTTGAGCACCACCCCGTTCAGCCGGGCGTCCGAGAGCACCACCTGGTTCCCGACGACGTTCCACGTCGCGCTCGAGGCACCGATGCCATCGAGGAGCCAGCGCTCCTGCTCGGTGCCGAGCATCGTCCGGTCCGGCTGCGACCACTCCTCGCAAGGGGGCGCCAGGTTGATGCCCTGGTCGGCGGCGCCGCACGCCTGGTTCGAACGGTACTGGCGCCCGTCGAGCAGGAACACGTGGGCGAGGCGACCGAAGGCGAGGTCGCGGTAGATCTTCAGGTCGGGTCCGGTCGGTCGGGCGAGCCGGGTCGGCGTGAAGTCCCACCACGCCTGGTAGGCCTGCGCCCGGCGAGCGCGGAACGCCGCGGGATCGGTACCGGCCTTCTCGCTCGTGGCGTCGGCGTAGTTGTTCTCGACCTCGTGGTCGTCCCAGATCACGAGCCATGGGCATGACGCGTGCGCCGCCTGCAGGTCGGGGTCGGAGCGGTAGAGCGCGTAGCGCGCCGCGTAGTCCGCGTAGGTCGTGCACACCCCACCGGTGTGCTGGCGCACGGCGGCCGGGTCGGGTCCGTACTCGTAGATGTAGTCGCCGAGCCAGACCATCAGGTCGAGCTTGCTCGCCGCGACGTCGCGATGGGCGGCGTAGTAGCCGCCCTGCCAGTCCTGGCA
>JAYUAM010000788.1:0-1229 GCA_043741295.1 Acidimicrobiia bacterium | reverse complement strand
CGCACCGCCACGCGCCAGCGGCCGGCACCGGCACCGGCTCGCACCGCAGGTCCGCCCCCAGATCGCCAGATGCCGCGGGCCGATAGGCTCACCTCGTGACGTTTCCTGTCGAGCGGCCCCGTCGGTTGCGCCGAACCGCGGCTATGCGGCGGCTGGTGGCCGAGACCACCTTGCGCGTCGATGATCTTGTCGCTCCATTGTTCGTGCGCGAGGGCATCGACGAGCCGCAAGCGATCGCGTCGCTGCCCGGAGTGGTCCAGCACACCCGGGCAAGCCTGCGGGCCGAGGTCAAGCAGCTCGCCGCGCTCGGAGTACCGGCGGTGATCCTGTTCGGCGTGCCGGCCCGCAAGGACGCCGAGGGGTCGGAGGCGTGGAACCCCGACGGCATCGTGCAGGTGTCCCTGCGCGACCTGCGCGACGACCTCGGCGACGAGCTCGTGCTCATGGCCGACACGTGCCTCGACGAGTACACCGACCACGGTCATTGCGGCATCGTGCGGGCCGACGGATCGGTCGACAACGACCTCACGATCGAGCTCTACGGACGGGCCGCCGTGGCCCAGGCCGAGGCGGGCGCCCATGTCATCGCCCCCTCCGGGATGATGGACGGCCAGGTCGGCGCGATCCGCGCCGCGCTCGACAGCGCCGGCCACACCGATGCGTCGATCCTCGCCTACTCGGCGAAGTATGCCTCGGCGCTGTACGGCCCGTTCCGTGACGCGGTCGACGTGCACATCGTCGGCGGTGGCGACCGCAAGGGCTACCAGCAGGACTGGCGCAACGCCCGCGAGGCGCTCACCGAGGTGCGCGCCGACATCGCCCAGGGTGCCGACATGGTGATGGTCAAGCCGGCTCTCGCCTACCTCGACGTCATCGTGAAGGTCCGCGAGATGGTCGACGTGCCCGTGGCGGCGTACCACGTGTCCGGCGAGTACTCGATGATCAAGGCTGCAGCCGCCAACGGTTGGATCGACGGCGACGCGGTCGCGCTCGAGCACCTCTCCGCGGTGAAGCGCGCCGGCGCCGACGTGATCCTCACCTACTTCGCCCGTGAGCTCGCCGAGCGACTCGGCTGAGCGGGACGAGCGTGTGATGTCTGGCCTTCCCCTGTGTGATCCGGTCGCGTGCGCGGCCGCCGGCTGCGATGCCGTGGTGTGCCGCGGTGCTGGCCAACCGTCGAACGAGCGCTGGGTCGAGCGCGCCCAGCGGGTGATCCCGGGGGGCGTCTC
>JAYUAM010000787.1:0-1230 GCA_043741295.1 Acidimicrobiia bacterium | reverse complement strand
ATGTCCTGGCACCACGCCACATCCGGCGCGCCGGGCGTGAACGCCCGGCCGACGAGATCGGGGATCGTGTAGCCATCGGGGCCGGGGAACGTGGTGCGCACCCGGCGACGGATACAACGCCCGGCCATGCTGTGCAGGCGCATCAGGCGTCGGACCCGCTTCACGTTGACGACGATGCCGCCGTGGCGGAGCGCGCGGTGCATCCGCGCGACACCGTAGTTGCCGTCGGCAGAGCCGCAGCCGGCCGGTGACGGTGCGATCCCCGGACGACTTCCGCTCTTCGACGGGCGAGAACACGGGGGGCCGTCGATCTCGTCACGTCCGTCGTGCGCGAACTTGAGCAACCTTTGACAACAGGTGGGACCGTCGGTGGGACGATAGCTAGGCATGGAGCTTTCGCTGCTGGCCGCAGCCGTGTGGCCGACGGCCGAGCTACGTAGTCGAGAACCGCACGCCGCTCGCTTCTGTGTCGGCGTCTGTCCGACGGTGGCCGATGGGGTCGATTGGCGTTCGTTTGAGTCGCCGATCATCTCCGGGCTGAGTGAGGGGCTCGTCGTACAGGACCGGGCCGGGATCATCCGTCTTTGCAACCCGGCGGCCGAACGGATCCTCGGCTTGCGAGCCGACATGCTTACCGGTCTCGCCTCGGTCGACCCGCGTTGGCGGGCGGTGCACGACGACGGGTCACCCTGGCCGGGCGAGACCCACCCGTCGATGGTGACCTTGGCCACCGGCGAGGAGTTCACCGGTGTGACAATGGGTGTCGAACGCCCCGACGGCACCCGCGTCTGGCTCGCCGTGTCGTCACGTGCGTTACGTCGCGACGGTCTCATGGTCGGGGTCGTCGCCACATTCGTCGATGTGACCGACCGGGTGAATCTGATCAGAGCGCTAGAAGCCGCCCAGCATCAGTTCCGACAATGGTTCGCGTCGTCGCCGATCGCGATGGCTCTCGTCTCGATGGAACGCACCCACCTCGAGGTGAACGACGAGTACTGCCTGTTGACCGGCTGGACCCGCGAAGACCTCGTCGTCGGTGGGCCCGGACTCGTGTTGCAACCCGAAGAGCGCGATGGCCGGCAAGGCATGATCGAGACGTTGCTCGCTGAGGGCCGCGACACCTTCCGCCGCGAACGCCGCCTGCGGCACCGCAACGGTTCCGATCTCGACGTCATGATGACGGCGACCCTCGTTCGAGACGCGTCGGGGAGCCCGATCCACGTGTTCACC
>JAYUAM010000786.1:0-7722 GCA_043741295.1 Acidimicrobiia bacterium | reverse complement strand
GCTCTGGCGGCGTTCGCCGCTCGAACCCCGATCGTTGATCTGGCCTGATGCGCCCCATCCACCTCGCGCAGCTCGACAAGACCCGCCCGGTTCTGATCCTCACCCGCGAGATCGTCCGGCCGCACCTGAGCCAGGTCACCGTGGCACCGATCACCACGACCGTGCGCGGGCTGTCGAGCGAGGTACCTGTCGGGAGATCCAACGGCCTCGACCAGGACAGCGTGGTCAGCTGCGACAACATCGTCACCGTGCCCGTCGCCACCCTCGGCCGCCACGTCGGCTACCTCTACGCCGCCCAGGAACCCGCCCTCGCCGAATCGATCCGTGCCGCCTTCGACCTCGCCTGACAGTGAGAATGGGGCGGGGCCTGCCACCGGCTGGCCGAACGAACGCAGTGGCGATGAGGGGAACCGGATCTCGACCGACGACGTGACCTTGCCCGACGGTACGAGGTTGACCGAGCGCGATCACCGCACCCCATCAGAGATCGGTTCTACGGATGGGGACCGAAGCTGAGGATGACGATCGTGCCCTCGGCGATCGGATGCCAGTGCCACCAGATCCGCCAAGCGCTCGGGGTGCCCTGCTCGATGTAGGACTGCCAGATGTCGAGTTGCCTGTCGTACCTCTTCGTGTGTAGCACCGGGTCGAACGGGTCGACGGCCAGCAGCTCGAGTGTTCGTTGCACGCGTTTGACCCGTTCAGCATGCTTCTTGAGGAGCTTGGCAGCCTTGCTCACGAACGTGGCGTCGATCACAACCTGCGGCATGGCGCAAACCCTACCTCACCGATGTCACGCAGTGGGCGATGCCTACTTCGTCCCTATATGGGTACGGTGTGATAACGTGGTCGTGTCGGCCCGCCCGGGGCCACGCGAAGGGAGCCGTCGATGAACACCACGTTGCAGCCCGACAGTCGTGGCCGCGTCGCGCTCGGCACGTTGATCGACCGCACCCGGACCTACACCGTGGACCGTCACGAAGACGGCTCCGTGGTGCTCACCCCGGTCGCTCATGTCCTCACCGATGAGCAGTACGCCGACCTGCAGGCCGATCCGAAAGGGTTCGCCGAGATGCTCGCCCGAGCCCGAGCGCTCGTGGCCGGCGACAGCACCACCGTCCCCGCCACCGACCTGTTCGCCTGACCCCTCGCAGCCCGCATCCACGCGCACCCGATCACGACGTGAGCGGCAGTTCGCGACTCCGGGGAGACAGCCGTTCCACGCCCGGCGCGGGCCTACCGCACCAACACTTGGCGCAATCGCGGGCGCCCGTCAGCCTTCGCGCCGGACGACCGCACGGTTGCCGTCGACCCACATGACGACGAGGCGGCGTTCGGCGATGCGCCATCCTGCCGGGGTGCGCAGGTAGCGGTCCTCGTAGCGTCCGCCGACCATGTAGTTGTCGCCGCCGTCGGTGCCCCGGCGGACGTGCTGGGCCTGCAGGTAGCAACGGCCGACGGCCGTATCACCGTCGACATCGATCTGGTGGGTTGCCACGAGGTGCTGGCTGTCGTCCAGTCGACCGAGCGTTCCCGAGATCCGCTCGATCACGGCATCGATGCCATGGAGCTCGTGGGTGAGATGGGCGACGACGTCGGGCATGAAGATGGTGCGCAACGCATCCCAGTCGTGCGTGTCGAGCGCCCAGCAGTAGTCGTGCGTGAGCCGGGTGATCGCCGCCTGGTCGGCGAGCGCCTCGGCAGCGGCGCCGTCAGCGGTGCCGGTCACACCAGCATCCATCCGCCGTCGACGACGAGGTTCAGCCCGATCACGTAGCTCGACGCTGCGCTCGACAGGAAGAGCACGGCGTGGGCGATCTCCTCCACGGTCGCCGATCGACCGAGTGGGATGTTCGACGAGCGTTGTCGCATCATTGGGCCCATCAGACCCGTGGTGGAAGAGTCGGTCGGCCACAGCGACGGGATCTCGCCGGCCCGCATCCGGGCGAGCGTCGGTACCGGCACGTGGCCGGGGCTCACGGCGTTGACGCGGATGTGGTGCGGCGCCAGGTCGAGGGCGAGGCTGCGCGAGAAGTGGATCGCTCCGGCCTTGGCCGAGTCGTAGCCCGTGCCGAGACACGGCAGCGAACCGTCGACCGACGCGATGTTGACGATGGTGCCCGCCCGGCCGCGGGCGACCATCGCGGTTGCCGCCGGCTTGGAGCAGTTGAACAGTCCGGCGAGGTTGACGTCGATCGAACGACGCCACGACGCCACGCTCTGGTCGAGGATGCTGCCCGCCTCGTGGTAGGTGCCGGCGTTGTTGACGAGCAGGTCGAGCCCGTCGATCGCCCCGATCACTTCGTCGCACGATGCCGGGTCGGTGACGTTGAGGTGCACGCCAAGGCCGCCGACGTCAGCGGCGACGCGCGCGGCACCGTCGACATCGATGTCACCGATCACCACGCGGGCCCCGGCGCTGGCGAGCACGCGGGCGATGCCTTCGCCGATGCCCGTGGCTCCACCGGTGACGAGCGCGACGCGGCCGTCGAGGTTGAGAAGGTTGCCGATCGCTGGATCCATCGCGGCGACGCTACGACCGTGGCCGCCGGTCGGACGAAATTGACTGCGTGATACGTTCCGGTGCGGGGTGAGCCGAAAGGGGTGCCGCGTGGCTGAGGTACGAGAGGCCAGGACCGTCGGGACGACCGGGTCGTCGAGCGAGGTCAGGCGCTCGTTCTGCCGCATCTGCCATGCGGCGTGCCCGATCGACGTTGAGGTGCGCGACGGCCGGGTGGTCAAGGTCACCGGTGTCGACGACGACCCACTGTTCCGCGGCTACACATGCGTGAAGGGTCGCCAGCTCCCCGACCAGTTCAACAGCCCCGGTCGGATCACGAGCGCGCTGCACCGGACGCCCAGCGGCACGTTCGAGCCCGTCGCCAGCGCCGACGCGCTCGACGACATCGCCGAGCGCCTGCGCCTGATCATCGCCGAGCACGGCCCGCGCGCCGTCGCCACGTACGTCGGCACCGGCGGCTACCAGAACGCTCCGTCGGCTCCCGTCGCCGCCGCGTTCCACCGGGCGATCGGGTCGGTCAGCTACTACACGTCGATCACGATCGACCAGCCGATGAAGGCCACGGCGCCGATGCGCATGGGCATGTGGGAGGCCGGGCCCGACAACTTCGACGACGCTGACGTGCTGCTCGCGGTCGGGTACAACCCGATGGTGTCGAGCTTCTCGCCGTTCGGTGGGTTGCAGGGCACCGACCCGTTCACGACGCTCCGGCGCCGCAAGGCCGAGGGGATGAAGCTCGTCGTGGTCGACCCGCGCCGGACCGAGCTGGCGGCACAGGCCGACATCCATCTGCAGGTGCGGCCGGGCGAGGACCCGACGTTGCTCGCCGGACTGCTCAACGTAATCGTCTCCGAGGGGCTGCACGACGCCGCCTTCTGCGAACGGTGGGTGGAGCCGGGTCACCTCGACGCGCTGCGACTGGCCGTCGAGCCGTACACCGCGGACTACGTGGCCGAACGGTGCGGCGTCGTCGCCGCCGACGTCGTCGCTGCCGCCCGCCTGTTCGCGTCGGCCCGACGGGGCATTTCGGGCACCGGCACCGGGCCGAGCATGGCGCCCCACGCCAGCCTGATGGAGCACCTCTCGCTCTGCCTCAACGTGGTGTGCAACCGGTTCATGCGCGAGGGCGAGACGATTCACGCTGCCGGCTTTCTGCAGCCACGGACGCCGAAGCGCGCCCAGGCGACGGGGCCCCTCGGCGGGCCGACAGGGCCGCGAAGCCGGTTCCGCGGCCTGCGCGGGTACGTGGGGGAGATGCCGGTCACGACCCTCGCCCAGGAGATCACCACACCGGGCGACGGTCAGGTGCGGGCGCTCATCGTGGTCGGCGGCAACCCGGTTGCCGCCTGGCCCGACCAGACCAGGACGCTCGAGGCGATGGCCGCGCTCGACCTGCTCGTCGTCATCGACCACCGGATGAACCAGACCGCTGAATTCGCCGACGTCGTGCTCGCCCCGCGCCTGTCGCTCGAACGCGCCGACGTGCCGCCGTTCATGGACCGGTGGTTCCGCGAGCCGTATGCCTGCTACACCCCGGCGGTCCTCGAACCGGTAGGCGACCAGCTCAACGACTGGGAGGTCTACTGGGAACTGGCCGAGCGACTCGGGGTCACCATCGAGCTGGCGGGCGGGCCGATGCCGCACGGCACCCGACCGACCGACGACGACGTGCTCGACCTGATCTACGCCCGCGCACGCGTGCCGATGGCCGAGGTCCGCGCCCGCTCGGGCGAGGTGTTGTGGGAGCACGCCATCACCGTGGAGCCGCCCGATCCGTCGGCCGCCGGCCGGTTCCACGTCGCGCTCGAGGATCACATCGCCGAGCTCGCCGTGGTGCGGGCCGAGGCGACGTCGGCCGAGGTGCTTCCCGGCTTCGACCCTGCGGTGCACACCTTCCGGTTGATCAGCCGGCGGTTGAAGAGCCACCTCAACTCGCTCGGCGGCGAGCTGCCCGGGCTGCGCCGCAAGACGCCGACGAACTACGCCTACCTCAATCCCGACGACATGACCGACCTCGGTGTCGTTGACGACGGTCTGGTGCGCATCGCCTCACCGCACGCGTCGCTCATCGGGGTGGCCAAAGCGGCCCCCGACGTACGGCGCGGTGTCGTGTCGATGGCCCACAGCTGGGGCAGCAGCAGCGGTACCGACGAGAAGGTGCGCGAGATCGGTGCACCGACCAACCGACTGATCGACGTCGAGAACGGCTACTGCCCGATCACCGGCCAGGCCGTGCAGAGCTCGATCCCCGTCTCGGTCGAAGCGGTCACCGACGACGCGCTCGTGCCCGTCGCGGGCGACTGACCAGCCACCGGCCGTCAGCCGGTCGGGGTCAGCCAGACAGCCCGTCAGGCCGTCAGCGGGTCCGGGGTGCCGCCCCGTCCGCTCGCCGGCCACGGGCCGCGCATCCGCTCGACGATCGGCTCGACGGTCGACCAGTCGTTGCGTAGCGTTCGCCGCGTGATCCGCCACGAGCCGTCGAGCTCGCCGAAGTCGTCGACGTAGCGGCCGGCGAAGGTGTGCAACCGTTCGGCGGTGCCCGCCGCATCCTCCGGGGGCTGGACGTGCGTCGCCAGTACGTAGGTCTCGACGAGCGCGTGCCGGCCGTCGTCGGTGAACGAGACCAGGGTGTTGCTGATCCGGTGCTGGGTCGCCGTGAACCGTGCGCCGAGCGATGCCATCGCGTGCTCGACGAAGGTCTCGATCGTCATCGGTTGCGGTCCGTAGTCGATGAGCAGCGCGCCCGGATGGAACGCCCGGGCCACGGCCGACCCGTCGAGGCGGTCGATACCGCGGCAGTACCAGCGCAGCGCATCGTCGATCTGCTCGCGGGCGGTGGCGTTCCCGGATGTGGGCGGCGTGGTGGAAGTCACGAGGATCCTCAGGCGATCGGGTAGGCGCCGACGTAGTCCCGGACGCGTTCTTCGAGATGCCGGGCGCGCACCTCCTGGTAGTTGCCCAACGTCTCGCCGCGCTTTCGGCTCGACCGGAACCCACGCGTCTGCGCCGCCATGTTGGCTGTGTCCTGATCGAAGACCTTGCCCAGTGCACCGAGCCCATCGGCGCGCGTGTAGCTGTCGTGGACGTCGAGCTCGATGACCCCGGGCGGTGGGGGAGTGGCGCGTCCGGCCGGGCGCGGGCGCATCATCAGCAGGTCGAAGTAGCTGTGGTCTATCGACATCGGATCGGGGCGGAAGCGGTACACCATCGGGAGCTGCAGCCCGGGGAACAGGAACATGTTCGGGAAGAGGAAATACTCGATCGAGTCGAGCGTCATCGACTGGCTGAGGTCCGAGTAGTCGTGCCCGTACTGCTCGGACATCTGCTGCTGGACGAGCCGGGCCATCACGTCGCGCGCCCGAGCACCCTCGGGCAGGTCGACCGATCCGCTCGTGCCGCGGCGGCTGGTGGTGCGCGCCAGCAGCTCGGCCTCGGTTCGCGCCGGGTTGCGCAGCGGGCTGTTGAGGCCGGTCGTGTGGATGAACCGCGACACGTTCGGTTCGAACACGTCGTAGGCGGCGGTGACCTCGTCGCCGAGCTTGCCCGAGGCGTGCGTCTCGCGCACGTGGTACGCCTCGAGGAACGCCTCGGTGGCAGCTTTCCAGTTGCAGGGCAGGCGCTTGCGGACGTGGACGTCGATGTAGCGGTCGGCGAGACCCCACTCGGCCCAGTGCCGCGGCAGGACGCCGAGGTAGCCGAGCAGCGGTTCGGCGTCCGGGTCGAAGTTCACGAACACGAACCCCTCCCACACGTCGAGCGAAAGCAGGGGGAGGCGGTGCGACTCGTCGGTGACGTGCGGGAAGTCCCACCTCGCCGGGAGCTCGTTGAACGTGCCGTCGAGCTTCCATTCCCATCCGTGGAACGGGCAGCGCAACGTGTTGCTGAAGCCGCACGACGACGGCGGCTTGAGCTGGGTGCCGCGATGCATGCAGGCGTTGTAGAAGGCGCGCAGGCGGCCGTCGTTGCCGCGCACGATCAGCGCGGAGTGCGGGCCGACGTCGTAGACGTAGTAGTCGCCGGTCTCGGCGACCTGGTCGACGTGGCAGGCCCATTGCCAGGTGCGCGACCACATGTGGTCGTACTCCGCCTGCGCGTAGGACTCGGAGGTGTACACCGCGAACGGGATGTCGTCGTCGCCGCGAAATCGGTAGGACTCTTCGAGCAGCGGTGGTGGGGGAGGGGTGGGGTCGGCGCGCAGCTGGTCGTACAGCGTGGGTCCGGCCTCGCGCGCTTCACCGCGGAGGACCTGGCCGTCGGTTCCGGACATCGTGGCACTCCTCCTCACAGTTCTGACCAGACGGTACCTCGCGGGAGGGCCCGTCGACGTGGCACTATTGTTCGCTGCCGTGACCCTGCTTTCGCTCGATCCCGATCAGCTCCTGTCGACCACCCGGGCGGTCCGCAAGCGTCTCGACTTCGAGCGCCCGGTCCCCGACGAGCTGATCCGAGAGTGCGTCGCTGCCGCGCTGCAGGCCCCGAGCGGCAGCAACCAGCTGACGATGCAGTTCATCGTCGTCCGCGACACGGCGACGAAGCAGGCGGTCGGCGAGATCTACCGGCAGTGCTACGCCATGTACCAGTCGATGGACGGGGTGTACATCCGCACGATCGACAAGGGTGACGAGGCGGCGAATGCGCAGCAGCAGCGCAGCGCCGATTCGGCCGACACGCTCGGCCTGCGGATGGGCGAAGCACCAGCGTTGGTCATCCCCTGCACCGTCGGGGCGAGGCTTGACGGCGCGCCGGCGATGATGTCGGCATCGGCGCTCGCCAACGTGCTGCCGGCCACCTGGAGCTTCATGCTCGCCGCCCGGGCGCGAGGCCTGGGTACGTGCTGGACCACCGTGCACCTGATGATGGAGCAGCAGATGGCCGAGGTGGTCGGCGTGCCGTTCGACACCGTCCAACAGGTCTGCCTCACGCCGCTCGCCTACACGATCGGCACCGACTTCAAGCCGGCAGCGCGGCCCGCGCCCGAATCGATCATCCACTGGGACCGTTGGTGATCAACCCGTCGCTGCGTGCGCGACAAGCCGACGCCGACGGCGGACGGCGAGCGTCGTGCTCTGCGGGCATGCGGTCGTCCAGAACAATCACTGACAGGTCACTGGTTACGTTCGTCCCGACAGTGTCCGGCCACGCATGACGCGGACGGTGGCTGCCAATCACTGCACTGTCGTGAGGTTGTGACGGACGGCGTA
>JAYUAM010000785.1:0-1236 GCA_043741295.1 Acidimicrobiia bacterium | reverse complement strand
TCGGCCTTCACGCGCAGCTTGAAGCGGGCGAGCCGGTCGCGCAACGCCGGCCCGTACCCGTCGTCGACGGTGAGCTCGTAGCGCTCCTCGCCGGTGCGGGCGAGCCGGGCGAGCGAGTGCACCCGACCGTTCGGTTCGAGCACCAACGTCCACGTCGCCGCGCCGTCCGCCAAGGGCCGCACGTCCTGGGTGATCTGGCCCTGTAGGTAGCTCGCGGCATCGGGCCCCTCGATGATCACGACATCAGACACGGTCGACCTCCAGTGCATGCGCTTCGGGCGCGGCCGAGCGCGCCGACGGTTCGGCGGCCGCCACCCGGGCGGCGGTCATACGTTCGGCGGCGGCGACGGCGGCGAGCAGGGCGCGCGCCTTGTTGTGACACTCCAGGTCCTCGAGCTCGGGATCGCTGTCGGCCACGACGCCGGCACCGGCCTGCAGCGACGCACCCTTGGGTCCGAAGACCATCGTGCGGATGGTGATCGCCGTGTCGAGGTTGCCCGAGAAGTCGACGTAGCCGACCACGCCGCCGTACGGGCCGCGCTTGGCCGGTTCGAGATCGTCGATGATCTGCATCGCCCGCACCTTGGGTGCGCCCGACAACGTGCCGGCCGGCAGCGTGGCGCGGAGCACGTCGATCGGCGAACGACCGGCCACGAGCCGGCCGCTCACCTCGCTCGTGAGGTGCATCACGTGGCTGTAGCGCTCGAGCGTCATCAGCTCGTCGACCTTCACGGTGCCGAACTGGGCGATGCGGCCGACGTCGTTGCGGGCGAGGTCGACGAGCATGATGTGCTCGGCGACCTCCTTCGGATCCTCGCGCAGCTCGGCCGCCATGCGCCGGTCGTCCTCTTCGGTCTTGCCCCGCCGGCGGGTGCCGGCGATCGGGCGCGACACCACGGTCGTGCCGTTCACCCGCACCATCGGTTCGGGCGAAGAGCCGGCGATCGTGACCTCGGGGTGACGCAGGAAGTACATGTAGGGGCTCGGGTTCACCTGACGCAGGACCCGGTAGAAGTCGAACGGGTCGGCGTGCACGTCGACATCGAAGCGTTGCGAGAGCACCACCTGGAAGATGTCGCCGGCGACGATGTGCTCTTTGGCCACCTGCACGGCGCGCTGGTACTGACCGCGGGCCATGGTCGAGCGCACCGGCGGCAGATCGTCGTCGGGCGTCGGCGGGGCAACGGGCGCGTAGGCAAGTGGGCGACCGAGCTCGACGGCGTTGGCGCGGATGCG
>JAYUAM010000784.1:0-1237 GCA_043741295.1 Acidimicrobiia bacterium | reverse complement strand
TCGCTGGCGCGTACCGCACGATCGTCATCGAACGCCTGGGCAGCTGACCGACGAGGACCCTTGCGTCCGCCGATCACCGACGCCGGCAGCTGCTCGTGACCCGACCGGCCTGATCGATCGCTGGCGCGCTAGACAGGAGGCATCGCTACTTCGCCGTTTGCTTCGCTGTCGACGTCTCAACTCGTCGAGTGCTACCGCGCGGGAGCCTCGTCGCCAACGCAGGTGATGGCCGATGTCCTGGCGGCGATCGAGGCGACCGCCGACCTCAACGCGTTCTGGACAGTCGATGCCGAGCGGGCGATGGCCGAGGCCCGTCAGGCCGAGGCGGCGTGGCGTCGGCCCGGCGCCCGGACGCCTCCCCTCCTCGGCGTGCCGGTCGCCGTGAAGGACCTGTTCGACACGGCCGGCCTGCGCACCACCTACGGCTCGTCGTTCTTCCGGGAGCACGTGCCAACGGCCGACGCCGCGGCAGTGGCCGCGCTCCGCCGAGCCGGCGCGATCGTGGTCGGCAAGACGGCGACGCACGAGTTCGCCTATGGCCTGACGACGGTGAACCCGCACTTCGGTCCGACGCGCAACCCGCACGACCGCACGCGCGTCGTCGGCGGGTCGAGCGGCGGCTCGGCCGCCGCGGTCGCCGCTGGTCTCGTGTCGATCGCGCTCGGCAGCGATACGTCATGCTCGTCCCGCCTTCCGCCGAGCTGGACAGGCTGCGTCGGCTTCCGCCCGACGCACGACACGATCTCGCTCGCCGGCGCGATGCCGCTGGCGCCGAGCCTCGACACCGTCGGCCCGATCGCCGCCACCGTCGCCGACGTACGGCTGCTCGCCGAGGTGCTGTGGCGGGGGAGCCCCGGGCCACTGCTCGCGCCCCGACCGTCGCCGTTGCCGGGACGACCGACCTCGCGTCGGCGGCCCGTGCGCATCGGCGTGGTCGAAGGTTGGGCCGTGGATCTGGCACCGGCCGTGCGCCGGGCGATCACCACCGCCGTCGACGCCCTCACCGCCGACGGGTGCCAGGTCGACATCGCTGAGATCGACGGTTACACGACGGCGCACGAGATCTTCGGTCCGGTGATGCTGCCCGAGGCCGCCCACGTGCACCGCCGGCTCGGCTTCTGGCCCGACCGGGCCGCCAGCTACGGCGCCGATGTCGCCACTCGGCTGCGCCTCGCCGACGGCATCACGCTCGCCGACTACCTCGATGCCAATGCCGCCCGCCGGGCGCTGCGGTCGA
>JAYUAM010000783.1:0-1237 GCA_043741295.1 Acidimicrobiia bacterium | reverse complement strand
CTCGGCCATGCACGCGTCGCCGCGCCCGATGCCAGTGAGGATCGTCGGCGCGATGTAGCGGTCGGCCTCGTCGACCGCGCCACCGCAGACCGTCGTGGCGAAGCCGAGCGAGCTCGCCCCTGCGACGGCCGACGCGCTCGAATCGCTGCTCGGCGCGCTGAACGAGCCTGCGATCGCCACGGTGCTCGGTGGCGTGCCCGAATCCACCGAACTGCTGCGGCAGCGCTTCGACCACCTCTTCTACACGGGTAACGCCACGGTCGGCCGCGTGGTCATGCGGGCCGCCGCCGAGCACCTCACACCCGTCACGCTCGAGCTCGGCGGGAAGAGCCCGGCGATCGTCAGCCGTCATGCCAAGCTCGACGTCGCCGCCAAGCGCATCGCGTGGGGAAGGTTCCTGAACGCCGGGCAGACGTGCATCGCCCCCGATCACGTGCTCGTCGAGCGGGAGGTGCACGACGAGCTCGTGCGGCTCCTGGTCGCCGCCGTCGCCGAGCTGTACGGCCCGAATCCGCGCTCGTCGCCCGACTATGCCCGCATCGTGTCCGACGCTCATGTGCAGCGCCTGCAGAACTTGCTCGGCGACGGCACGACGGTCTGCGGTGGCGCGGTCGACGAGGCCGACCGCTACATCGCGCCGACGATCCTCACTGGCATCGGGCGCGGCGACGCGTGCATGGCCGAGGAGATCTTCGGCCCGATCCTCCCGGTGCTCGCCGTCGACTCGCTCGCCGACGCGGTGGCGATCGTGAACGACGGCGACACCCCGCTCGCCCTCTACGTGTTCTCCGAGCGCGACGCCGAGGTCGACCAGGTGGTCGGCGGCACGTCGTCCGGCGGCGTCACCGTGAACGGCACGCTTCTGCACATCGCCAACCCGAACCTGCCGTTCGGCGGCGTCGGCCCGAGCGGAACGGGCGCCTACCACGGTCGCACCGGGTTCGACCGGCTCAGCCACCGACGGGCCGTGCACACCCGGAGCACGAGGCTCGACCCAGACCTGCTCTACCCGCCCTACACGGCCACCAAGCAGAAGCTCCTGCGCCGGGGGATGATGCTCCCCGATCCCCGCGAGATGCCGGCACGTCTGCTGGCTTCGGTACGGGGCCGCCGCACCTCGCGGGGCTGACAGGCCCATCGTCCCCGCGGGCCGACGCCCAGGACTTCAGTCGGCGTGGCGATGGAACGGCACCGATTCGGGGGTGAGCGGCGTGTTGCCGAGGATGAGGTCGGCGGC
>JAYUAM010000782.1:0-1239 GCA_043741295.1 Acidimicrobiia bacterium | reverse complement strand
CGACGGCTCGGGCGAGGTCCCGGTCGGTTTCGGCGACCTTGCCCGAGTAGTAGCGCGCCGCGACGGCCGGGTTGTGACCGGCGCGCAGCGCGACCTGCGTCATCGAGTAACCCATCTCCCGGCCATAGGTATCCATGAACTTGCGCAGACTGTGAAGGTTTAGGTGGCTGTATCCGGCCCGGTCACGCAACCGGTTGAAGTACTGGGTGACGCTGTCGGGCTTCCACGGCACCGATCCATCGATGGCGTCCGAGAACACGTAGGCGTCCTCGACCAGTTCCACCTTCGCCGCCCTCGCTCGCTGTTCGAGCATCTCGAGCTGCGCGGCGAGAATCGACACGGTGAGGTCGTCGAGCGCGATCGTCCGGACGCGACGGTTCTTGGTCGGAATTTCTTCCACCGCAGTCTTCGGCAGCGCGACCACCGTCGACGACACGGTGACCACTCCCCCAGCGAGATCGAGATCACGACGGCGCCGGAGCCCGCACAGCTCGGCCCGGCGCAACCCCGTAGTCGCGGCAACCAGGATCGCTCGCGCGTACTCCGGCCGACGCGACCGCTCCGCGACCTCGATCAACGCGCGGATCTCCGCCGGCGTTGCCACCACCGGCGCGGGGTTCGGCAAGGAAGTGAGCTCGGCCCACTGCGCCGGGTTCGAGTCACGCCAGCCCCACCGGCACGCCTGCGTGAACATCGACGAGAGGCACGCGTGGATCTGGTACACCGATCGCGGCGCCAGGCCGCGGGCCTGATGAGCGCCATAGAGGTCGGTGAGCGTCTTCGTCGTCACCTTCGTGACGACCATCCGGCCGAGCGTCGGGCGGATGTTCCTGGCGTACACCTTCGTGTAGCCGTGGACCGTGTGGGGCGAGCGCCCCTTGCGCTTCAGTTCGACGATCCAGTCGTCGAACAGATCGTCGAGCGACGCCCGCGCACCGGTGTGCCTCCCCTTGCTCACCTCGGTAAGCAGTTCGGCGCGTGCCTTCTTGGCGTCGCGCAGGTTGCCGCGAAACGTCCGGCTCACCTGGCGTCGGCGGCCGGAGACCGGATCGCGCCCGGCCTCGACGATCAGTTCCCACGTGCCCAGCGAGCGTTCCCGCATCCCCGGACCGCTTCGCAGCTCAGCCACCGGGCCGAGCCTAGCCACCATGTTGGATGTATGTTGGATTTCCGGGATTCGGCGTCGCCGACGGCTCCACTGAAACCACATTTACCCTGGTCACAGCGGTGGGGCGGGTG
>JAYUAM010000781.1:0-1241 GCA_043741295.1 Acidimicrobiia bacterium | reverse complement strand
TCGAGGACCTCGGCAACGGCCGCACCCGGCTGCACGCGCACTCGCTCGTCGACAGCTTCGAGGGCCGCGACCAGTGGCTGGCGAGCGGCATGGAGACCGGCGTCGACGAGGGCTACGCCAAGCTCGACGCGCTCGTCGCGCAGCTCCGATGAGCGGGCCGGCCGACGAGCACCGGCGCATCGCCGGCGCGTTCACTGCGACCGTCGAGGCCGTCGCGCCGGAGGCGTGGGACAACGCTGCGCCGGTGGACGGTTGGGTCGCCCGCGACATCGTCCGTCACCTCGTCGATTGGTTCCCGGCCTTCCTCGATAGTGCAGTGGGGATCACGCTGCCGGCGGGCCCGTCGGTCGACGATGATCCTGTCGGTGCCTGGCGTACCCAGACCGACGCCGTACAGGCGCTGCTCGACGACCCGGACACCGCGAAGCAGGAGCACGATCTCCCGCACATCGGCCGCATGTCGCTCGAGCAGGCAACCGACATGATCTACACCAGCGATGTGTTCCTGCACCGCTGGGATCTCGCCCGGGCCACCGGTCAGGACGAGACGCTCGACCCGGACAAGTGCGCGGCGATGCTCGATGGCATGCTGCCGATGGACGAGGCGCTGCGCCAGAGCGGCCAGTACGGGCCGCGCGTCCCCGTCCCTGATGACGCGGACGTCCAGACCAGGCTGCTGGCGTTCATCGGCCGAACCCCATAGACGTCTGCCAACCTGAACTGCGGCATCCCCTCCCTCGTCGGCGCGCCAACTCGTCCCCCAACGCCGTGAGAGTGACGCTTCGCGTGGTCATGCCGAGTTGTATGCCGATCACGCCCAGGGACAGGCCGGCCCGGTGGGCAGCCGAGCGGCGGCTTCGATGCGTCCTTCGGCGTCGTGGGGGCGTCGCGTGGATGACGTGGTCGTTGTCGGCGGGGGCGAGGATGCCGAGGCAGGATCTCCAGCGCGTCGCATGGCTTCGAGTGCGTCGGGCAGTGTGAACCGGCGGACGTAGAGGTCCTTGCCGACGATCGAGCCCTCCAGGTTCGCGCCGGACGCAGCGACCTCGGCGAGGACGACCAGATCCCCGGTCGTGGCAATCCCACCGGAGGCGATCACCGGGGCCGTCCCACGCCGGGTTCATCGCCTTGCCGAACCGCAGGTGGTCGCCCACGGACAAGTCGTCATAGAGCGGGATGTTCTGGGCGAGAAAGCCGACCCTCGCCAGCTGTGCCGCGGAGCGCCCGGGTGCTCGGCCGAG
>JAYUAM010000780.1:0-1243 GCA_043741295.1 Acidimicrobiia bacterium | reverse complement strand
GTACTTCTGCCACGACGCCAACGTAGACGGTGCGTTGGCGCGCTACGGCGAAGAACTGGAGACCGGACCCACCATCACGTTTGCTCGCGAGATGGCGGCGGCGCACGGGATCGCGGTGCACGCCTCGCTCTACGAGTGCACCGGTGACGGGCGCGGCTTCAACACCGCGATCTGTGTTGACGCCGGCGGCGGTCTCGTGGCCCGCACCCGCAAGACGCACATCCCCGAGTTTCCGTACTACCACGAGGACCGGTACTTCGAGCCGGGCGACACGGGCTGCCCGGTGACCGAGGTCGCTGGCGCCAACTTCGCGTTCCCGACGTGCTGGGACCAGTGGTTCCCCGAGCTCGCCCGCATCGCCTCGATGGACGGCGCCGAAGTGATCGTCTATCCGACCGCCATCGGCAGCGAGCCGAATGCGCCCGACGCGGACACACAGCCGATGTGGCAGCAGATGATCGCGGCCAACGGCTTGGCGAACGCCACCTTCATGGTCGCCGTCAACCGCATCGGTGTCGAAGGGCCACTGTCGTTCTACGGGTCGTCGTTCTTCTCCGACCCCTACGGCAGGATCGTCGTCCAGGCATCGCGCGACACGCCGACGGTGCTCGTGGCCGACCTCGATCTCGACCAGCGGCGCGACTGGCTGACGTTCGGGCTGCTGTACACCCGTCGCCCCGAGCGCTACCGGCGGCTCGCCGAACCGAGCGATCTCGGCCGCCCCGAGCCGGCCCCGGAGTCAGCTCCGGCCTCGGCCTCGGCGGCGGCCGGGGCGGGGGCGTGACGTGCGGCTGATCACCGGCGGGCGCATCTTCACCGCGGACTCGGCGTCGTTGTGGGCGGAGGCGGTCGTGATCGACGGCGAGCACATCGCGTTCGTCGGCAGCAGGGAGGCGGCCACCGCGTTCGCCGGAGCCGACGCCGAGCTCACCGACCTGCGCGGGGGCATCGCCCTTCCGGGGTTCGTCGATGCCCACGCCCACGTCGTGATGACCGGGGCGAGCCTGTTGAAGGCGCAGCTGCGCACCGCCGGCGATCTCGGCGAGATCCAGCGGCGCGTCGTGCAGTGGGCCGGAGCCAACCCCGACAGCCCACGGGTGACGGGCATCAGCTGGCTCTTCTCCGCGGTTCCCGACGGCACGCCGACGGCCGAGATGCTCGACGCAGTGGTGCCCGACCGCCCCGTGTACCTCGAGGCGAACGATCTGCACTCCGCGTGGGTCAACCGCGCGGCGCTGGCCGA
>JAYUAM010000779.1:0-1243 GCA_043741295.1 Acidimicrobiia bacterium | reverse complement strand
CCACTCGCGCAGGCGGGCACGCTCGGGCCGGTGACGGCAGGGGGAGGCGTGGCCGGCGTCGGCGTCGCACTGCGCACCGCCGTCGGCCCGAACGGCGGCCCCGCTGGCGGCTCGCTCGTCGGAGCCCTGTGCACGGGCTTCGTGCGCATCGGCCTCACGGCCGACGGTCGCGAGGTCGGCTCGGCCCGCCGGCCGGCGTGGGATCTCGTCGGGCTTCCCGAGGGCACCGACCTCACCGTCGCCATCGCCGGTGGCGAGGCGATCCCTCTCGACACGCCGGTCGGTGTCTCCGTGCGCGTCGAGGACGGCTCGTGTCCCGTGGAGGTCGGCGCCACGGGCGATGCCGTCGCCGCCCGGTTCTTCTACCTACCGGCCGACAGCGCGTGGAAGGTGGCGGCCACCCGCCAGGCGTGGGTGTACGAACGCCGGGCCGCCAAGCCGCTCGTGCGGATGGAGGCCAATGGCAGAACGGCGGGCACGGTCCGCTCGTTCGCTCTCGTGAACAACGGCGTGCGCGCCGACGTGCAGGCCGACCGCGCCGGCACGGTGGTGGTCGCCGAGAACGACGACCCGGGCTGGCGGGCCACAGTCGACGGTCGGGCCGTGGCTCTGACGAGCGTCGACGGCGCGATCCTCGGTGTGCCGGTCGGGCCCGGTCACCACATCGTGCGGCTGCGTTACGTGCCCGAGGGCTGGTACCCCGGCCTGGCGCTCACGGCCGTCGGCCTGATCGTGCTCCTGGCGTGCGTCGTCGCCCGCCAGCGGGCAACCCGTGTGCAGTAGGGCCCCCGCTGGCGTCGATCCGCCCCGCTGGTCGACGGCTCGGCCGCCCGCTGGTGAGCACAGGTCGAACCCTCGCGACAGCGTCGTCGGTGCCACAGGGCCACACCGTGACGAAGCCGTCCGAGGCAGCATCGACGCCGGTGACGTTGAGTAGCACGGTTTGGGCGTTGACCGGGACGCGGCCGCCGTTGTCGTCGCCGACCTTCACCTCGATGGTCTGTCCGGCCGCCGGGGTCGAGCCCGTGAAGCCGACCCGCTCGCTGCCCGGGCGTGTATCGAGCGCCCGGCTGCCCGTGACCCCGACGAACCCGCTCGCTGGGGTGAAGTAGCCGAGCAGGTCGACGACGATGTGGGTGCTCTCCTGCGTGTAGACGCAGAGGTGTCCGCTTGTCGCGAGCCGCGAGATGACGACGTTCGAGGTCGTCGCTCCAACTCGGATGTTGAAGTGCGACGCGAGCGG
>JAYUAM010000778.1:0-1244 GCA_043741295.1 Acidimicrobiia bacterium | reverse complement strand
TGGTCAACGAGGCGCTTGCCGCTTGGCTGCGCACCCGACTCGTGGACGTGTGGCTCGCAGAGCATCAGGCGAGCCACGGGGCGTTCGACGAGGAGGAGCTGCGCACGCTGGCGACCGAGGCCGGCGTTCCCTATCTGCCGCCCGGTGCGAGGGGCACGACAGCGTGAAGCTCGTTCTCGACGCCGGGGCGCTCATCGGCATCGATCGCGGTGACCGCCGCGTCGCCGCGCTGATCGAACTCGGACGGCGAAACGGCGCCGGACTGGCGACGACCACGCCTGTGCTGGCGCAGGCATGGCGGGACGGAGCGCGGCAGGCCCAGCTCTCGAGGCTCCTGCCGATGATCGACACCCGAATCGTGGACGTGGAAGCCGCAAAGCGCGCGGGCGAGCTGCTCGCGATGTCGCACACCTCTGACGTGGTCGATGCCCTGCTCGCCCAGGTTGTAGCCCCCGGCGATCAGCTGTTGACGAGCGATCCCGGTGACCTTGCGGCGCTGCTGAGCGCCCGTGGCATTGCCGCGGCGATCGTGTCTGTCTGTCTGATCTGATCTGGGCGGTCCTACGGGTGTGGTCGCGTTCGTGGACGTCCGACCGATCTGTCGATCGACTCTGATGAAGGTGGACATACGTGACGCCGCCTACGTCCATCAGTAAGTGCGGCCGCGCCAGGTTCGTTCGGGGCGTAGGGCGGCCTGGGTGAGACGGGCGGCGACGGGTAGGTCGAGCAGGGGGGCGAGCGACCACCATCGGGAGCGCGACGAGCGTTCGTAGGCCGGCGCGAGGCCGGCGTGCGTGCCCAGTCGCGTGGCCAAGAGCACGGCGTCGAGCGCGTCGCCCCGACCGAGCAGGAGGCGGGGCAGGGGCAGCGCCTGGGCGAGCCACACGACGGCGAGGTCGGCGGCCTGCCATGCGGGCCCCGTCACGTCGGGCATCGGGAGCGAGCGGCCCCAGTTGCGCCAGGCATCCGCCGCGCTCTCGTGCATGCGTACGCGTACGAGTGCCGTGGCGTCCAGGAAGCCGACGCGCCAGCCGGCCCGGGCGAGGTGGCGGGCGAGGGCGATGTCGTCGGTCAGGTGACCCGCCGCGCCGACGAACCCACCGGCAGCGACGAGCGCGTCGCGCCGGAACGCGGTGCACTGACCGTTGGCCATCGTGCGAGCGGGCCGTGGGGCGCGCTCGCCGCCGGGCGGGCCGAAGCGGTAGACGAGCGTGGCGAGCATCGCCGGGTGCAGCGCCTGCAAC
>JAYUAM010000777.1:0-1244 GCA_043741295.1 Acidimicrobiia bacterium | reverse complement strand
CGTAGAGCCGCTCGAACACGTGCGGCCGGTCGTCGGCGGCGATGCCCGGTCCGTCGTCGTCGACCCAAACGACGGCCGCTGCACCCTGCAGCGCGGTGCCGACGACCACTGACGACGCCGCGTACTTCATCGCGTTCTCGACGAGGTTGGCGAGCACCTGGCCCAGGCGGTCGCGGTCGCCGACGACCGGTACCGCGGCGGCCCACTGGCCGACGAGGCGCACACCGGCTTGCGCGGCGTCGGGCGCCGCGCCCTCCAACGCCGACACGGCGGCGGCCGAGAGGTCGAAGCGCTCGGGCGAGAGCGAGAAGCTGCGGGCCTGGAGCTTGCCGAGCTCCAACAGGTCACGCACGAGCCGTTCGAGCCGCCGTGACTCCGACAGGATCACGCCGGCCGCCCATTGCGGGTCGCGCGTCGCGCCGTCCTTGATCGCCTCGGCATACCCGCGGATCGAGGTGAGCGGCGTGCGCAGGTCGTGCGAGATCGAGAGCAGAAATTGCTGCTCGATCGCCTGAGAACGTTCGAGGTTCGCGGCCATCGTGTTGATCGATCGGGCGAGATCGGCGAGCTCGTCCTGATCGCCCGCTGGAGGTTCGGGGAGACGGGTTGAAAGCTCGCCGGCGGCGATGCGGTGGGCGGCGGCGTCGGCGTCGCGCACCGGCCGGGCTAATCGGCGAGCGAGGGTGGTGGCCACCAGGGCGCTCAGCGCCACGGTGATCAACGCCGACAAGGCGAAGTAGCGGGCGACCCGCGTGTCGGTCTTCACGAGTCGGGTGGCGACCACGGCCTCGACGACGTCGACCGTGCGGCCCGTAGCCCGCGTGATCCGCACGTTCGTCGGTGCGATGGCGAACACGTAGCGGCCACGGCGGCCGGACACCGACGTGCCGGGCACGATGCGATCCGACCCGAGGTCGGCCGCGGTGAGCGGCGCCGGCAGGGTGCCGTTGATGCGCCCGTTCTGGGCGACCTCGACGATCGCGATGTCGCTGACCTTGAGCACGTTTCGCAGGCTCGTGACGACGGCGGCCCGCAGCGCGGGCCGATCCTGGAGCGCGGTGCTCGTCGACTGCTGCGCCAGACCATCGGCGATGTCCTTCACCTCGGCGACGAGCTGTGTGCGAGCCTGCTGGCGGTCGCGCAGGGTGGAGACGAACAGCGTGCCTGCGCCGGCGATCAGCAGCGCCACGATCGTCGTCCCGAGGATCGCCGCCATGATCCGCCGGCTCACGGCGCGGCCCCGC
>JAYUAM010000776.1:0-7762 GCA_043741295.1 Acidimicrobiia bacterium | reverse complement strand
AGAGCGAGGGCCGGCGCCGACGGATGGGTGCGACTGCGCCGGGCGAGTCCGACGTAGCGGCGGGGGAGTCCGGCGACCGTGATCCACCGGAACGGCCCCTGGATCCACCCCGGAACGGCGGTGGCGGGAATGATCGTCGGCGCCACGCCCTCCATCGCCAGCGAGGCCATGAGGCGGACCCCGTCGATCTCGGCCGCCGCCCGCAGGACGATGCCCTCGCGGCGCGTCGCTTCGTCGATCTCGTCGCGCAGCGGCGTCCCCGCCGGTGGGAGCATCAGCTCGTAGCGCGCCAGCTCGCCGAGCGATATCTGGTCGCGGTCGGCAAGGGGATGGTCGGCGGGCGCGAGGAGCACGAGATCCTCGGCGAAGAGGGGCACGATCGAGACGTCCGGGTGGCCCACCGGCCAGTTGAGGACGGCGAGGTCGAGACCACCGTCCACGAGCTGGGCGAGCATGGCGACCGTGGAGCCCTCGGAGACGACGACCCGGACCCGCGGGTGGCGCTGGCGGACCTCGGCGAGCAGTTGGGGCACGAGCCAACGGGCCGTGGTGCCGATGACGCCGATGCGTACGTGGCCCGATATCTCCTCGCCGAGCGAGGCGAGGTCGGCGACGACGGAGTCGAGCTCGGCGGTGATGCGGCGCGCCCGGGCGGCGACCAAGGCGCCCTCGGCGGTGAGACGACCGGACGCCCGATCGACGAGGGCGACGCCCAGCTCGCGCTCGAGCTTGGCGACGTGGGCCGAGACGTTCGATTGCACGGTGTACAAGGCCTTGGCGGCGCCGGAGAACGACCCGTGGTCGGCGATCGCCACGAGGGCGGCGAGCTGGCGGAGGTCCATCGCCAGAAGAGATAGCACATATCATCGGTATTCGCTTGCGTCGATCGCTTGTGCATGTGCAAACTTTCACTATCAGATCGCTGCGGCGTTTCCCCCAAGCCCGCAACGACATAGCGGTCGGACGAGTTCCCCCAACTCGCTGACCCAGGTTGAGAGGCCCCGCACCCCATGCGGGGCCTTTCCCGTTTTCCGGCACCGATCGCGCTCGCGGCCGGGGGTACGCCTCGGAGATCGGGCGACACCGCCGGGCGGTAGCGTGCCCGACGATGCCCTCAGCCGCGATCTTCGATCTCGACCGCACGTTGCTCGCCGGAGGTAGCGCTCCGGTGATCGGCGAGGCGCTGCGCGAGGCCGGAATGTTCAGCCGCTCGGTGCCCGGGCAGGCCGCGCTGTTCAAGATCTTCGACGTGGTCGGCGAGACCCTGCCCTCGATGCTCCTCGCCCGCCGGGCCGTCACGCTCGCACGCGGGCATTCGCGCCAGCGCGTGGTCGACGCCGCGGCCAACGCCGGCACGGTGCTCGCCGGCATGGTGCAACCGTTCGCCCACCAGGTCCTCGCCGATCATCGCGCCGCCGGTCGGCTTCTGGTGCTCGCCACGACGACGCCGTACGACCTCGTGCGTCCGTTCGCCGACGCCGTCGGGTTCGACCACGTGGTCGCCACGCGCTACTCGGTCGATGGCGCCGGCGACTACGACGGCACGCTCGACGGCCCGTTCGTGTGGTCGGTCGGCAAGCTCAACGCGGTGAAGGCGTGGGCCGCCACTGCCGATGTGGCCCTGGCCGACAGCTGGTTCTACTCCGACAGCCTCTACGACACGCCGCTGCTCTCGGCGGTGGGACACCCCGTCGTCGTCAACCCGGACCCGAGGATGGTGCTCATGGCCGCCGCCCGCCGCTGGCCGACGATCCACCTCGACGTCCCGCCCGGTGTTCCCAAGTTCCCGGTCGTCGGTCTCGAGCCCCAGCAACTGCTCCTCGCGCTCTGTCGCCCCGAGATACTGCCGTTCGCCCGGTGGGACATCGACGGTCTTGCGAACATTCCGAGCGCCGGACCGGTCCTGCTCGTGGCCAACCACCGCAGCTACCTCGACGCCACCGCCGTGGCGATGGTGGTCGCCCGGGCCGGACGCACCGCTCGCTTCCTCGGCAAGAAGGAGGTCTTCGACGCACCGGTCCTCGGGCAGATCGCCAAGGCCCTTGGCGGCATCCGCGTCGATAGGGGCACCGGGAGCGACGAGCCGCTGAAGGCCGCCGCCGACGCGCTGCGCGGCGGCCAGGTCGTGGCGATGATGCCCGAGGGCACGATCCCTCGCGGCCCGGCGTTCTTCGAGCCGGTGCTAAAAGGCCGCTGGGGCGCATCCCGCCTCGCTGCGTTGTCGAGGGCACCGGTCGTGCCGGTCGGGCTGTGGGGCACCGAACGGGTGTGGCCGCGTTCGGCCCGGTTCCCCGATCTCACGAACCTCCTCGATCCGCCGACGGTGCGGATCCGGGTGGGGGAGCCGGTCCCGCTGGGCTATCGCAGTTCGGCGAAGGACACCGAGCGGATCATGACGGCGATCGCCGCCCTGCTACCGGCGGCCGCGCGTGAACGGCGCACGCCGACCGCCGAGGAACTCGCCCGCACGTACCCACCCGGCTACAAGGGTGACCCCGGGCGCGAAGCCGAGCGCCGACCCGGATCCGACTGAAGGTCGCCACGACCGCGAGCCGGCTCAGCCGGTCGGACCGCTGAACGGCGCGCCGTCGAACCGGTCGATCGTCGTGAACGACGCGACCGGTCGGCGTGAGAGCCGGGTCGGTTGGTGCACCGGATGGCCGAGAAAGATCGTCGCCGCCAGCGCGTGGTTCGGTGGCAGCCCGAGCAGCGGGCCGACCGTCGGCTCGACGCGCGAGAGGAACGTGGTCATCACGCCACCCAGGCCGCGGGCGCGGGCCGCGAGCAGGATCGACCAGCAGAACGGATACACCGACGCGCCGCCGACGATGGCCACCCGATCGAGTTCGCTGTCCAGCGTCGACACCCGTGCGAGGTCGACGGCGACCGCGAGCACGACCGGGACGGAGTCGATGCCGTCGATCAACGGGTTCGGGCTATGGGGCGCGGGCGCGGGCGCCGGCGTCGCGGGGGCGGTCCGTTCGAACGGTGCGATGTCCACGGAGAACGGGGTGATGCCCGACGCGCCTTGGCGGATGTACTCGTCCCAGACCGGCTGCATCTCGGCGGCGAGCCGGCGGCGAAGCTGGCGATCGGCGACGACAGCGACGCGCCAGCCCTGGCGGTTCCCGCCGCTCGGTGCGAACCGGGCGTCGTCGACGATGGCGGCGACGACATCGTCGCTCACGGGCTGATCCGTGAAGACGCGGGCTGACCCGGTGCTGCGCAAGGCGTCGCGAAGGTCCATCGGCTCGACCTTACCGGCGGCCGGGACCGCCATCGGTGGGG
The DNA here is from genome assembly GCA_043741295.1 of Acidimicrobiia bacterium. GTDB lineage: Bacteria > Actinomycetota > Acidimicrobiia > Acidimicrobiales > Ilumatobacteraceae > JAYUAM01. Next base: position 4,474 of record JAYUAM010000776.1, on the reverse strand, counting down.
CGGGCGCTAGCCGAAGGCGTCGACCAACGCCCGACCGTCAGCCGGATGTTCGAGCGGGAGGAGCCCGATCGGGTAGTCCCGCCCGCGCTCGGTCCGGGCGGCCACGGCCGACACCGCGGGAGCGGACGTGGGTGGCGGCGGCAATGGTGGTCGCCAGAGCTCGCCGGAGCCGACGTCGACGCCGACGCCGACGACTTGCACACGAGCGACCGAACCTGGCGACGTCGTTCCGAGCGACCCGGCCGATGGCACGGGCGGCGTCCGTCCTCGTCCGCCGCGGCGACGCAAGGAACTGCCGCACGTGGAGTGCACGACGATCAGCACGCCGCTGATGAGCAGCACGTCGCCGATGGAGAAGACGTTGGCGAGGCTGTGCGGCCACGGCATCGGGATCACGTCGCCGAGGACCTGCAGGCGCGCATGGACCATCGGCCCCGAGTTGGTGAACTTCGTCGGGTCGAGCACCTTGCCGGCCATCCGCAGAGCCGTGGGCGAAGCCGGCATCACGCCGCCGTTGGCGGTGATCGCCACGAAGTTGCTGATTCCCCCGACCGCGGCGATCGGCAGCCCCGTGAGGTGCCGGTTCCGCCAGACGAATCCACCGGCGACGATGTAAGTGGCGATGTGGATCGTGTCGGTCTGCCAGGCCGGCGCGGTGCGCAGCGCGGCGAGGAGCACGAGCTGCGCGCCGAACGCGGCGGCGATCACCCAGGCGCCGTGCACGCGCAGGTCCCCGAGCCGTCGGAAGCGGCCGCCGAGGAGAGGAACCACGGCGATGCCGAACACCGTGAACAGGACGAGGATCACGTTATACCGCCGCGGCGAGCGTCGTCTCCAAGAGAGCGCGCACCGGACGGTCGAGAATCGGCGTGATGTCCTCGGCTCGGGAGGGATGCGAGACCAGGTAGCCCTGGGCGGTATCGCACGACAGCCGCTGGAGCGCGGTCGCGATCGCCCGGTTCTCGACTCCTTCGGCGACCGTCCCGATGCCGAGGTTCTGAGCCAGCTCGATGATCGAGCGCACGATCGTGGCGTCCTCCGGGCTCGTCATCATGTCCGACACGAACGAGCGGTCGATCTTCAGTCGGTCGATCGGGAGCGAGCGCAGCGTCGCGAGGGAGGAGTAGCCCGTACCGAAGTCGTCGATCGAGATGCCGACCCCGAGCGAGCGCAGGCGCTCGAGCACGACCGCGGTCCTGGCGGGGTCGGTGAGCACCGCGTTCTCGGTGATCTCGATCTCGAGCAACCGAGGATCGAGACCGCACTCGGCCAGGATCGTCGCAACCTTGTCGGGGAAGGCGAGGTCGTGGAGGTTGCGCGCCGAGACGTTGACCGCGACCTGGATCGGGTGGCCGGCGGCGACCCACGCGGCGCCCTGTTCCGCGGCGATGCGCAGCACGTAAGCCGTCAAGCTGTGGACGAGGTCGGTCTGCTCGGCAGCGGGGATGAAGGTCGTTGGCTGGAGCAACCCACGGAGCGGGTGTTCCCACCGCACGAGCGCCTCGGCGCCGGTGATCAGCCCCGTCTTGAGGTCGACCTGCGTCTGGTAGAGAAGGAACAATTCCTCTTCGTTCATCGCTCGCGTCAGCTCACCGAGCAGGCCGAGCTTGGTCGGTCCGAACCGGTCGACGCCCTCGTCGTAGAGGTGCACGCCGGCATGCGACGTCTTGGCGCGGTACATCGCGACGTCGGACGAGTGCAGCAGCTCGGGCACCGTCGAACCGTGGTCCGGGAACAACGCCACGCCGAAGCTGCCCTGTATCGAGATCGGTACACCCTCGACGTCGAACGGGGCGTTGAGCGTTGTGAGGGCGTTCTGCGCGGCGCGGCGGCCATCAGCCTCCGCGCCATGGATGAGCACGACGAACTCGTCGCCACCGAGTCGGGCGACAAGGTCTTCGCTCAAGCGGTTCGCCCGCAGCCGGTCGGCCACCTCGACGAGCACGAGATCGCCGACGGCGTGTCCGAACTGGTCGTTGATCTCCTTGAAATTGTCGAGGTCGAGGTGCAGCAGGGCGAGGGGCCGCTCCGCACGCTCGGCGTCGCGTACCTGCTGCGTCGCGTCCTCGGCGAACATGCGGCGGTTGGCGAGGCCGGTCAGCGGGTCGTGGGTTGCGTCGTGACGGTGGCTGAGGGCGACGCGTGCGCTGCGGTAGATCGCCCACGCGCCGAGTGCGAGCATCGGGACCATGGCGAGCCCGTGCACCGCGACGAGAGCGAAGACCGGCGCCATCATGAGCAGCAGGCCTTCCATCGCAGTGGAGAGATCGACCATGTCACGCAGCACGAGGCGGAACTGACGGCCCCGCGAGAGGGCCATCGCACCGCCGGTGAGCAGCAGGTTGAGCACGAGGGCGACGAGCGCGACCAGGACGCACGCCGTGAGCCAGACCGCCGACGCCGGGTGAGCGAGCAGGTACGTCGGGTCGTGGACGGCCCGGAAAAGCAACGCCGCGACCCCGAGCGCGATCGAGAGTGACGCACTGTTGAACACGACACGTACCGGTGGTCGACGCTTCGCGAACTCCACTCCCATCGAGCAGATGATCGACGCGCCGATGCACGTCACGGGCGGAGCGACAAGCAGCAGGGCGAAGGAGAACAACAGCGACGCGGTGAACGCCATCTCGTTGGCGCCGTGCAAGACGAGCGGATTGAACTCGGCGACGATCAGCAGGGCGACGAACACGCAGACCGCCGCCGGTACGCGACCGAGCAACGCCTGGCCCGCGCTGGCGTGCCACGCGACGACGAACGTCGCGATGCCGCCGGCGACGACGGCACCTATGTAGACCCGAAGGCGGAGGGGGGACCGGGCGTGGTTCATGGCCGCTAGGCGAAGGGCGGCGGGGGCCGGAAGCTCGCGCTTCCCGCCCCTGCCAGGTCCTTCACCACCACTTGGATCCAGCACCAAGGGTGGCGACGACTGCGATGAGCGAGGCCAGGGCCCCGCTCGCCCGCAGGGTGTTCTTGACGGTGATCAGCTTCTTCACGTCGATCACCACTTCTTCCAGGACTTCATGACAGGGTCCCGCTTCTGCGCCTGGGGATGGATGACGAACCGGGCAGGCGCCTCGCCCGGCACCACCCCGGTCGGCCTCGTCAGCATCCCCTAAAGCGTCCTGACCCGGCCTTGAGTCAACGGCTCGTCAAGCTTCGTCGCCGGTCGCATCCGTCGGCCGTCGGACGGCGGACGTCGGCGTCAGGCCAGCCCGGCGCGGCGACGGATGATATTCAGGGCCGAACCGGCCCGGAACCACTCGATCTGCTCGGGGGAGAACGTCTGCGTGCACGTGAAGTCCACGGTCGATCCGTCCGGACGGACGATCTGGCCGCGCACCGCGACGTCCGGTGCGAGCTCGCCGAGACCGAACACGTTGATGCGGTCGTCCTCGCCGATCTCGTCGTACGTGCCGGGGTCGGCGAAGGTGAGCGGCAGCATGCCCTGCTTCTTCAGGTTCGTCTCGTGGATGCGGGCGAAGCTGCGGGCGAAGATCACGCGGCCGTTGCGGAAGCGCGGCTCCATCGCCGCGTGCTCCCGGCTCGAGCCCTCGCCGTAGTTCTTGTCGCCAACCGCGGCCCACGGGATGCCGGCGTTGGCGTAGCGCTTGGCGATCTCGGGGTACGAGCGAGTGCCGCCGTCGGTGACGTCCTTACCCTCGCCGACCGCGCCAGTGAAGGCGTTGACCGCGCCGAGGAAGAGGTTGCCGGAGATGTTCTCGAGGTGGCCGCGGTAGGAAAGCCACTTGCCGGCCGCCGAGATGTGGTCGGTGGTGCACTTGCCCTGCGCCTTCATCAGCACGGGTAGGTACCACAGGTCGTTGCCGTCCCATGCCGGGAACGGCGCGAGCAGCTGCAGACGGTCGCTCGTCGGCGAGACGGCCACCGTCACGCCCGAGCCGTCGGCCGGCGGCATCACGAACGTGTCCTCGCCGGGGTCGTAGCCCTTCTCGGGCAGCACCTCGCCGACCGGCGGGTCGAGCGTGACCTCGACCCCGTCGGGGTTGGTGATGGTGTCGGTGGTCGGGTCGAAGTCGAGCCGACCGGCGAGCGCGAGGGCGATGACCGTGTCGGGCGAGGTGACGAACGAAAGCGTGTTCGCCGAACCGTCGTTGCGCTTCGGGAAGTTGCGGTTGAACGAGTTGACGATCGTGTTCGGCTTGTCCGTGATCTCCTTCGAACGCTCCCACTGGCCGATGCACGGGCCACAGGCGTTGGCCAACACGGTGGCGCCGATCGCTTCGAGGTCGGCCATCAGCCCGTCACGCTCGATGGTGGCGCGGATCTGCTCGGAGCCGGGGGAGACGAGCAGCTCGGTCTTGGCCCGCAGGCCCTTGGCCGCCGCCTGGCGGGCCACCGAAGCGGCGCGCGTGATGTCCTCGTAGGACGAGTTCGTGCACGAGCCGATGAGCGCCGACGAGATGTCGAGCGGCCAGTCGTTCTCGCCGGCCGCGACGCCGACGCCGGCGGCGCC
>JAYUAM010000775.1:0-3316 GCA_043741295.1 Acidimicrobiia bacterium | reverse complement strand
CGTCGTACAGGACCCTGACCCGTGCTTCGAGGTCACTGCGGGCATCGGCCGCCAGCGTGCGCACCGCCTGGTCGCCGAGCAGCGCTTCGAGCAGCGTGTGGCCGACCGCGCCGGCCCCACCGGCTACCGCTACCTCGGCGCCGGTCAGCCCACCGGTGTGCGAGAACACGACCATCATCACCACGATCGCCGCGCCGTTCACGCCGAACGAGAGCACCCGCCCGGTAGTGCGCCGGTCGCCACCGACGTTGCGCACCAGATCGAGCAGATGACCTTGCCACGCCCGCACCGCGAAGCCGGCTTTGCGACCGAGATCGGCGGACGACCGGTCGAATCCCGCTCCCGCTTCGGATGCGAGCAGCGCCGCACCGGTCGGGTGAGCGCGCCACGCCGTGGCCGCCTCGCTCGCCGCCCCGTCGCCGCGGGTGCGGATCAGCGTCTCGACGACGTGCTCCACCGCCCCGTTGAACTGCACGTCGGTCTTCGGGCGACCCGACAGGGCCCCGGTGATGCGATCGCGCAGCCGGCCGAGCCCGGTGCGCAGCTGACGAAGCAGCTCGCCGGTACCGAGCAGCTCCTCCCAGCGGGCGAGCACCTCTCCCTTCAGCAACGTGCCCTTCCCGATGTCATCGCGCACCTGCGCCAACGCGTCCTGGTACGGCGAGCGGGCGAGCGTACGCAACCCCGCGACGGCGGCGAGCTGCTCGTCGCCAACCGCGGCGACGGCGTTCGTTCGGGTCGCGAGGTCGCCGAGCGAGCCGCGCAGCGAGCGGCGGATGGCGTCGGCCCGCGCCTCCTGGTCGGCACCGAGCCGGTCGAGCCAGACCCGCAGGGGCGCTACGGAACCGGTCGGCAACCGCGCGGCGTCGAGCGGCTGCTCGTCGATGGCGAAGATCGTCGTGTCGCCGAGCCCGCGCTCGGCGAGCATCTCGCCGAGATGGGTTTTCACCGTGTCCGCCGCGCCAGTGGGCACCCGATTCAGCACGATGACCAGCGGCGTGCCCTGGAGTCGCGCCTGCGCCAGGAACTCCCACGGCACCGCGTCTGCATAGCGGGCCGCGGTGGTGACGAAGATCCAGAGATCGGCGGCAGCGAGGAGCTCGGCGGCGAGGGCCCGGTTCTCCACGGAGATCGAATCGATGTCGGGGCTGTCGAGCAGGGCGACGCCGGTGGGCACCGCGTCGCTCGTGACCAGGCGCAGCTCGTGATCGCCGCGCGCCTCGCCTTCGTGTACGCGCGCCAGACCCGGCAGAACATGGGCGGCACCGAACCACGCCGCGCTGTCGGCATCGTGCACGAGGACGGGCGAGGTCGTGGTCGGCCGCAGGACGCCGGGCCGCGTGACGTCGCTACCGACCAGACTGTTGACCAGGAGCGACTTGCCCGATCCGGTCGACCCGCCGACGACCACCAGCGCGGGCGCATCCAGATTGGCGAGGCGCGGCAGCACGTGGTCGTCGAGCTGACGCACCATCGCCGCTGCATCGGCAGTTGCCGGGCCTGCTCCGGGAGTCGCCGCGCCGAAGCGGGCGCGGGCCAGCTCGTCGCGCAGCCGACGGGCGGTGGTGGTCAGTTCGTCGACGGTGGCAGCCATGTTTCATCGGGAGGACGCACCGGGGCGCAGAAGGTCGCGACCGAGTCGGGGGCCGAACGTCCGGCCGACGTTGGGCCAGTCGAGGGCGCCAGGCGCGCCCGAGTGACCAAACGGCCGAAGCCTTGGCGCTGGTACCGTCGCCCACATGGGGATCGACTACCGCAATGTGATCGTCGAACAGTCGTCGGCGATGGTCGACATCGTGCGCGCCGGTCCGCTCGACGCTCGGGTGCCTGGCTGCCCGGACTGGTCGCTTGGCGATCTCGCTATCCACCTCGGCGGCATTCAGCGGTGGGCGACGGCGATCGTGGCGACGGGCGAGCGCCCGACGGTCGGGCTCGCCTCGCCCGACGATCCGTCGACGGCGGCCGCGTTCCTCGCCACCGGGACTGCACCACTCGTCGCCGCGCTCGACGCAGCCGACCCCGACGCGCCGTGCTGGAACTTCACCGGCCAGAACAAGACGACGCGCTTCTGGCCGCGGCGTCAGGCATTGGAGGTGGCGTGCCACCGGTGGGACGCCGAGTCAGCCGTGCGGCCCGACCCGACGCCGATTGCCGCCGAGGTGGCGGCCGACGTGATCGACGAGTTCGTCCACCTGCTCCTGCGTCGGGCCGTCACCCGCGACAAGGTCGACCTCTCGCTCCTCGCCGGCGACGTCCACCTGCACTGCACCGACACCGCCGGCGAGTGGACGTTCGAAGCGGCCGACGGCGAGCTCAAGGTGACCGCCGCGCACACCAAGGCGTCCGCCGCCGTACGCGCCGGCGCGAGCGATCTCGCCCTGTTCCTGCTCAACCGCGTGCCCGCCGACCGGGTCGAGCTGTTCGGCGACCGAGCGCTCGTCCAGCGCTGGCTCGACCTCGTGCGCTTCTGAACCGGCGGAGCGGGGCTACACGGCCGCGGGGTCGAGGAACCGCACGTCGCAAGGCACGTCCAGGATACGGGCTATCGACAACTGGCCTCGATTTTGGATACGCGGTCTCGGTTCTCGGGCGGGCAGGGCGGCGTCAGTCTGAGCCTGGGCAGATCGTCAGCGTCGGACTACGAGAGGCCGACGATGCCGCCGTCCTCCAGGAGGTCGATGATCGCCGCCGCCGGCTGGGTGCCGAGGCCGGGCATCGTGCGCATGTCGCCACAGATCGGGTAGACGAACCCGGCGCCGACCGACGCGCGGACCTCGCGCACGTTCAGCGTGTGGCCCGTCGGCGCGCCCTTCAGCGACGCGTCGCCCGAGATCGAAAGGTGCGTCTTGGCGATGCACACCGGCAGGTTGCCGAAGCCGAGCCGCTCGTAGTTGGCGAGCTGCTTCTTTGCCGCGGGCGAGTACGTGACGTTGCCGGCGCCGTAGATCGTCGTCGCAACCTTCTCGATCTTCTCGGTGAGCTTCGCCTCGTCCGCGTAGAGCATCTGGAAGCTGCTCGGCTCGTCGCATGCCTCGATCACGGCGCGGGCGAGGTCGACGGCGCCGGCGCCGCCATCGGCGAAGTGCGTGCACACCGCGACGCGCGCGCCCATCGATTCGGCGATCTCGCGGATCGCAGCGTGCTCGGACGCGTGATCCGTCGGGAAGGCGTTGATCGCCACGACCGGCGACACGCCGTGGGCCTTCACGTTCTCGATCTGCTTGCGCAGGTTCGACCCGCCGGCGCGCACGTCGTCGGGGTTCTCGGCGAGCAGCTCGGGCGGCAGCGGCTTGCCGGCGACGATCTTGAACTTGCC
>JAYUAM010000774.1:0-3317 GCA_043741295.1 Acidimicrobiia bacterium | reverse complement strand
CGCAACGTCGACGACTTCACGGGCGCGGGGATCACCGTCGTGAACCCCTGGATCGCTGGCTGAGCCTGGTTCCCGTTCTTCGCCGCGATGGTTGCATCCGGAACGATCGGCCCTGTCGTGGGCGGGTGGTCAGGTCTCGGTCTCGGCCAATGTAGGTAGGGCCGAGCGTTGCACCTTGCCGAGGTTCGTGCGGGGGAGGTGGTCGACGAGCACGAGCTGACGGGGGGCGGCGAACGACGCGAGCCCAGCCTTCACGGCGACGCGCAGCGCGGCCAGCGACGGGGGAGCGTGACCCGCCGCAGGGACGACGAACGCAACCACCCGCTGCCCCCACTCGGGGTCGGCCACGCCGGCCACCGCTACTTCGCCGACCCCGTCGATGGCGGCGAGCACCGCTTCGACCGGGTCGGGCCAGACGTTCTCGCCACCGGTGATGATCAGGTCGTCCCCGCGACCGTGGACGACCAGGCGCCCGTCGCCGGTCCAGCTGCCGATGTCGCCGGTGGCGATCCACCCGGCGCCGTCCTTCGGGTCGGTGCCGTCCCGGTAGGCCCGCAGCAGCATCGGGCCGCGCAGCAGGATCTCGCCGTTGTCGGCGAGCCGGGCCTCGACGCCGTCGAGCGGGCGACCGTCGTAGACGACGCCGCTGCCGGTCTCGGTCATGCCGTAGGTGACGACGGCGTTCGCCGGCACGACGGCCGGCGGCCGACTGCCGCCGAGCACGATGGCGCGGAAGCGACCGGGATCGACGCGCGCCAGCGCCGTGGCGACGAGCGAGACGAGCGTGCAGCCCTCGTCGGTGGCTGCTCGGCTGACCGACGCAGCGTCGAAGCCATCGTGCACCGTGAGCGCCACACCCGTCGTCAGCGCCCGGGTGACCACGCTCATCCCTCCGACGTGGGCCACCGGCAGGCAGCACAACCAGCGGTCGGTCGACGGTTGGACCGCAAGCGCGTCCGACGTCGCAATGGCCGACGCCGCAACTGCGTCGTGGGTGAGCACGACGCCCTTGGGCGTGCCGGTCGTACCGGAGGTGGCCATGACGAGCGCGTCGCCCGGCTCGACCGGGCGTGCCCCGTCAACCGAGTGGCGACCACCCGCATCGACAACGATGGCAGGGGCCATCGCCGCGAGCAGGCGGTCGCGCGCCGGCCCGGCGAGGCGGGCGTCCACCGGAAGCACGGCGTCGCCGTCATCCCATGCGCGGCGCAGTTCGTCGACGAGCACCGGCCCGGCCGGAAGGACCAGGGCGACGAGCTGGTGCACGCTGTGACGTTACCGGTCGCCTGCATGTCGCGGTCTGGCGACGCGCGGCGGACCGGTGGGCTGGTCGACGACGGGCGGCTCGACCACACTGGCGGATGATGAGCGCACGTCCGGCTGGCCCGAGCGATCCCGTGACGCCGAGCGCGCCCTCGGGTGCGCGCCTGTGGGCGCTCGGTGCCCGGCCCCGCACGTTGCCGGCGTCGCTCGCCCCCGTCGTCGTCGGCACCGCAGCGGCCGTCGGCGATGGACGGCTCGTGTGGTGGCGGGCCGTCGCCGCCGGCGTCGTCTCGCTCGCCCTGCAGATCGGCACGAACTACGCCAACGACTACTCCGACGGTGTGCGCGGCACCGACGCGGTGCGGGTCGGGCCGATCCGGTTGGTCGGTTCCGGGCTCGCCCGACCGGCCTCGGTGAAGCGGGCGGCGATCGCCGCGTTCGCCGTGTCCGCCGTCGCTGGCGCGACGCTCGCCCTCGCGACGAGCCCATGGCTGTTCGCGGTCGGCGCCGCCGCCATCGCCGCCGGCTGGTTCTACACGGGAGGGCCCCGACCCTACGGCTACCTCGGCCTCGGGGAGTTGTTCGTGTTCGTCTTCTTCGGGCTCGTCGCCACCGCCGGCTCCACGTTCGTCCAGCATCAGCACGTCACCCTGCGCAGTCTGCTCGCCGGCACGACAATGGGCTGCCTGTCGTGCTCGCTGCTCGTCGTCAACAACCTGCGCGACATCCCGACCGACACCGCGTCCGGCAAGCGGACGCTCGCCGTCCGGCTCGGCGATGCCCGGACGCGGCGGTTCTACCTTGCGCTCGTGGTCGCGGGGTTTGCCAGTGCCGCGGCGTCGGCGCTCACGCACCGACCGTGGGCGCTGCTCGCCCTGCTCGCCGTGCCGGTCGCCATGACGCCGGTGCGCACCGTTCTCGGCGGCGCCCGCGGCCCGGCATTGATCCCCGTGCTCGGCGGTACCGGCCGTCTGACCCTCGCCGTCGGTCTCGGCCTCGCCGTCGGGTTCGCGCTCGGCTGACCGATCGCCACGAGCGTCGTCGAGCCTCGCCCCGGGCGGGACGACCGGCTTGTCCGGCCGTCGCGAACGTTCCGGAAATCCTCAAGACCGGGCGCGATCGGCCGATCGGTCGAACATGACTCCTGGTCGCAGGCCCTCCCCGAAGGTGCTGTCCGAGTGGGGCCGCTCCGGCCTTCCGTCTCCGTGGCCGGCGCCCGGCGACCGTCTCGATTCGCTCGTCGCCAACGTTCTCGACCGCGTGGTCGAAGGGGTCGGTCTCGTGCTCCACGGCGCCGGTCGTCCACGCGGCGTCGGTAGTCATGTCGTGGTATCGCCGGCCGGCATCGATGTCGTGCATCTGCGCGTCGTGTACGGCCGGGTTCGCGTCGCCTCACCGTGGGGCAACGGTCACGGCCGGGCCCTGCTGCTCGACGACGTGGACGCTACCGACGCCCTCGCCGACCTGGACGCCGTCGTCGGCACCGTGCGCCACGCGCTCGAAGCCGTCAACATCGGAGCGACCGTGCGGGGCTGGCTGGCCCTCGGTGGCGCCGATTGGAACAGCGAGCCGACCGGCGTGCGCCTCGGCGGGTACACCGTCGTCCCACCCGCCGCGCTTCCCGAGCTCATCGAGGTCGACGGTCCCCACTGGGCCGTGCGCTCGCTGGCCGTGCTCGTCGGCAAGGCACTGGCGTGCGAGCCGCGGTGGGATCAGCTCGCCCGCTCGTGGGCGACGCCCGGACGGGAGCGGCCGACCGTCCGTTCGCACTGGCCCCAGCCGCGTCAGGTCGCCTGACCGTCCACGATCGCGACGACGGCCTCGGGGTCGTCGAGGGGCACCGCGTGCCCGGCACCGGTGACGATGCACACTTCGGCGTGATCGCCGATAGCGCGCGCCATCCGTTCGGCGAGGGCGACGAACTTGGCATCGTCGGCGCCGGCCATCAGCGTCACGGGCATCGTCAGCTCGCCGAGCCGCGACCACAACGGTGCCTGCGTGCCCGTGCCCGCCAATCGGAGCGACGAAGCGAGGCCGGCGGCGCTGTTGCGAAG
>JAYUAM010000773.1:0-3319 GCA_043741295.1 Acidimicrobiia bacterium | reverse complement strand
TGCGCTCGCCGACGACGGCCTTCCCGCCGGCCTGCGCGCCATAGACGGCGACCCGGCCGATGCGGACGGCGATGCGTTCGTGCTCGTCGTCGGCACCGATCCCGCCCGGCGGCGCCAATGCGCGGTCGCCAATGCCCGCGGCTCGCGCTTCCTCGTCTCCACCGCGCCCGCCGACGACACGGGATGGGCAGCGCTCGTACGCCGGGCGACGCTCACCGGCCGATCGATCGTGGTCGAGCTGGACGACGAGCTGCCCGCCGACGGGCGCCGGTGGATCGAGCGGGCCACGCACCTTGGCTGGGCGATCACGAGCCGTGTGCAGCTCCCCGTCGAGACGTTGCCCGAACGACGTTGGCGGGAGGTGCGCGCCGCCGACCCGATCGCCACCGACGCCGAGCTCCAGGCGGCGTTCGGCGCTCAGCAGGTGGAGCACCGGCTGACCGCGCGCCAGCTGGAGCTCGCCCGGCGCGTCTGGACCGGCGACGAGCCGGTGTCGAACGCAGTCAAGCGGCTCGCCAGCGGCGATCTCGACCGCCTCGCGGTACGCATCGAGCCGAGCCGCGGCTGGGCCGACCTGATCCTCCCCGACGAGCAGTCAGCGCTCGTTCACGAGGTCGTCGACCGCTATCGCCACCGCCACGAGGTGTACGGACACTGGGGGTTCCGCCCCCTGCCGTCGGCCGGCGTGGTCGCACTCTTCGCCGGTCCGCCGGGCACCGGCAAGACCCTGTCGGCCGAAGTCGTCGCCGGCGAGCTCGGGCTCGACCTGTTCCGCGTCGACCTCGCTTCCATCGTGTCGAAGTACATCGGGGAGACCGAGAAGAACCTCGACAGGATCTTCCGAGCGGCCGAGGGCGGCACGATGGTCCTGCTCTTCGACGAGGCCGATGCGGTGTTCGCCAAGCGCTCCGAGGTCGCCGACTCGCACGACCGCTACGCGAACCTCGAGACGAGCTACCTGCTCCAGGAGCTCGAACGCTTCGACGGGCTGACCATCCTCACCTCCAACTACGCCAGCAACATCGACGACGGCTTCATCCGGCGCATCCACGTGAGCGTCGCGTTCCCGTCGCCCGACGAGGCCGAACGGCTGCGGTTGTGGCAGCTGAGCTTCCCGCCCGCTGCGCCGATCGTGGATCTCGACCTCGCGTTCCTGGCCCACCGGTTCAAGCTCACCGGCGCGTCCATTCGCTCGATCGCCCTCGGTGCCGCGTTCCGTGCCGCCGCCGGAGGCGGACCGATCACCATGACGACCGTCGTCGCCGCGCTCCAGGCCGACCTGCGCAAGCAGGGCCGCCTGGCGACCGCCCACGACTTCGGCCCGTATGCACCGTGACGCCGACACCGGCCCGCGTCGGCCTGTCAAGACAAGGTCGCGTTCTCGTCTGACTTTCCTCAAGAGCGGCGTGAACCGGCCGATGGAGAGGGGTCACACTCGAGGGGTCACTGGATGCTCGACGCACTGAACACGACGCTCGAACGGTTCCTGCGCGACGAGATCCCCCTGCGCGCCAGTGAGGTCGACGTCGCCTTCGAGACACCCGACGGCGAGTGGGGTGCCCGCCAGACCCGACCGACCGTCAACCTGTTCCTCCACGAGGTTCGCCGCTCGACGGCCCGGGCGGCGACCGGCGCCAGCGTCTCGGGCGGGCCCGGCGCTCTGCAGCGTCATCGCATCGCACCGTTCGTGCGCGTCCGCTACGCCGTGAGCGTCTGGGCGAGCGAATCCACCGACGAGCACCGGCTGCTCGGCCAGATCCTTGGGCTCGTCGTGACGACGGGCACCGTGCCGGCCGCCCACCTCGCGACGCCCCTCGACCGGCTCGGGAGCTCGGTCGAGCTGAGCATCGCCAGCGAGGACGTACGTCCGATGCACGAGCTGTGGTCCGCCCTCGGCGTGGCGCCCCGCGCCACGGTCGAGCTGATCGCCACGCTCCCGGCCGCGCCGGTCCGCACGACCGAGCTCGCCGATCCCCCTACGGACGTCGTCACCGGCGTCGGCGACCGCGACACCCCGTCGCGCCGCACAGGCGTCGCGCGGCACGGTTCCGACCCCGTTCAGCGAGCAGGCATCCGCCGGGGCACCGCCGTGCTCGAAGAGAGCTGAGGTGCGCGCCGACCTCCTCACCCCAGCGGTACCCGTCGCCCGCGGAAGCGCGGCGCGTCTCGCGCTCGAGGTCGTGAACACCGGCGAGCTGATCGACCGTGTCACCGTCGACATCCCCGCCCTCGCCGCCGAGCACTACCGCGTGGAACCGTCCACGCTGACGCTCTTCCCCGACGAGCACGCCACCGTCGAGCTCATGGTGTCCTTGCCGAAGGACTTCGATGCCGGGTTCCACGAGCTGCTCGTCGCGGCACGCAGCCTCGCGTCAGGCGACGTCGTCGAACGCGCCGCGATGGTCGAGGTGCTCCCCGCGGTGCTTCCCGTGCTCGAGCTCGACCCGGCCCGCGCCATCGGCGGGCGCCGCGGCGTGTTGCGGGCACGGGTGCGCAACGACGGGAACACGCCGCTCGAGGTGGTGCTCGCCGCGAGCGACCCCGTCCAGCACCTGCGCTTCCAGATCGAGCCCCCCACGCTGCAGGTGCCGGCCGGCGCTTCGGCCGAGGCACTCGTTCGGATGAAGGGACGCCGGCCGTTGAGTGGCGGCGCGCTGGTGCGGGACGTGACGGTGACCGCCGAGCAGGCGCCCGTCGTGGTGAGCGCGGGCGCCGAGTTCAAGCAGAAGCCACTCATCCCCACGGGATTCATGACCGCGCTGACGCTGGCGATGATCGTCGCGTTGTGGGCAGTGGCCGTGCTCTTCGGGGTACGCGCCGCGCTCGCCCACGAGGACCCGAAGCGGGTCGTCCCGGAGAGCTTCAGCAGCGGGGGCATCGATCCGCAGGCACTCGACCCGTCGGTGATCGGCGGGAGCCTCGGCGGGGCGGTGACGGCCGGCACGACCGGGAAGCCGATCCCGCGCGTGACCGTCGAGATCTTCGACAGGCAGGGCAAGCTCACCGGAACGACGACCACGAAGGACGACGGCACCTTCGCCATCGAAGGGGCGCTTCCCGGTACCTACACGATCCGCTTCCGCGCCGGCGGGATCGACGAGACGTGGTTTCCCGGAGTCGCCGACCGCGGGGCGGCGACCTCGGTCGTCGTGCTCGCCGGCAAGCCAACGGAGAGCGTCGCGCTCAGTGTCGTCGGTCGCCCGGCGTCGGTCGGTGGCGTGGTGCTCGCCGGTGACGGACCCGGAGCTCCCGTCACGATCGTGGCGACGCCCGTCGACCTCGCCAACGGGGTCGAGGCCACCCCCATAAGCGTGCAGGC
>JAYUAM010000772.1:0-7778 GCA_043741295.1 Acidimicrobiia bacterium | reverse complement strand
GGGGTCACCGGAACCTCGAACGGCACGGCATGACGCTCGGCTTCGTCGTCGGCGGCATCGCCTGGTTGCCGGTCGGCGCCGCGCTGCACAACCTCTTCGGCTGACCTCGTCGCGCACCGGCGGCCCCGGGCGCGTCGGTGCCCCGGCGGGTGGGCCGGGGCACCGAGCGTCTTCGTTGGCGTCGAGAGTTCGAGCGCTACTCGCTGGCGATGGCGGCGAGCACGTTCATGCGGCCCGCACGCCAGGCCGGGAACACGGCGGCCACCAGCCCGGCAACCATCGCCAGGACGAGCATGACGATGAGGGTCGGCCACGGCACGGAAACCGTGGAGATGAACGACTTCGGCATAGCCGAGGAGATCGCGGCGCCGAGCGGCGTGCCGATCACGATGCCGAGCAGGCCGCCGAAGACGGCGACGATCACCGCCTCCCACCGGATGATCCGGCGTAGCTGCCGCCGGCCCATGCCGACGGCCCGCAGCAACCCCAGCTCCCGGGTCCTCTCGAACACGGAGAGCGCCAGCGTGTTGATGATGCCGAAGAGCGCGATGATCACCGAGAGGGCGAGCATGCCGAAGATGATCAGCTGCAGGTTGTTGACCTGGCCGACCTGGCGCTTGCGGAACTGGCCCTGGTCCTCGATGCGCACCTGCGGGTAGCTCACGGTGAGCTTGTCGATCGCCGCCCGGGCGGTCACCGGGTCGGCCCCGTTCTTGAGCTTCGCCGCCACGAACTGATCGCGGGGTTGAACGGTGGAGCTGGTGGCGGCGAGCGTCGTGAGCGACACGATCCAGTTGCCGGTCACCGAGTTGTCCTTGAAGATCGCCTTCACCGGAAGCTTCGTGCTCGCACCGTTCTGCCAGTGCAGGTCGACGGTGTCGCCCACCTTCAGCTTCAGGTCGCGGGCCGGGTCGGTGTGCACCGCGACGCCATCACCGATGGCGGCGATGTCACCCGCTGTTACGCCAACGTCGATCAGCTTGGCGATCGTCGCCGGGTCGACCGCGGTCACGGCCTTGCCGTCGCCGTTCACCTGCGCCTGTGCGAAGCGGAACGCGCTGACGGCGTCGAACTCCGGGATCGTCTTGAGCTGGGTGGCGACGTCGGGACTGAAGCCCTGGAAGCTCTGGTCGGAGACGAAGTAGTCGGCCCGCACCGAGTCGCGGAACGTCTTGTCGAACGTCGCCTTGATCGACGACGCAAGCACCGCACCGGTCGACGCGAGGGCGACGCCGATCATCAGCGCAGATGCCGTCGATGCCGTACGTCTCGGGGCGCGCGCCGCGTTCTGGCGAGCCAGCTCACCCGAGGTCCCGGAGCCGAGCCACGTGAACGGGCGGCCGATGGCGAGGGAGGCGGCCCGGGCGAAGGTGCCCGAGAGCGAGGCGACACCGAGGAAGAGCAGCACCGCACCGAACCCGCTCGGCACGAGGGTGCCGGCGGCGCTCGAGTGCTTGACGAACAGCCCGAGGGCGAGCAGGGCGATGCCCAGCGCGGTGGCGATTCCGGCGAAAACGATGCGGAGCCGTGAAGTGCGTCCGGCGAAGCCGATCTCGGGCCGCATCGCGGCGACCGGCGGGATGCGGCTCGCCCGCCAGGCCGGCAGGATCGACGACAGCAACGTCACGCCGACACCGACGACGAGGGCGGCGATGATGGTGCGGGGCTTCAGGATGGTGGCCGAGTCGGGGAACCCGCCGCCGCCGGCGTTGAACAGTGCGACGAGACCCTTGGCCACGAGCACGCCGAGGCCGATGCCGAGCACCGACGCAACCACGCCGACGCCGACTGCCTCGGCGATGACCATCGACCGGATCTGGGCGCTGTTGGCGCCGACGGCCCGCAACAGGGCGAGCTCACGTATCCGCTGACCGATGATGATCCGGAACGTGTTGGCGATAACGAACGAGCTGACGAACAGGGCGACGACGGCGAAGCCGAGCAGCCCCTTGCCGATGATGTTCGTGATCTGCCCGATGGCGTCGGTGGACTCCTTCTGCACCGTCTTGCCGGTGACCGCCTCCAGGTTCGGCGGAACGGCCGCCTGGATGCGTGCCGTGAGCTCCGCTTGCGAAACGCCCTTCACGGCGTGCGCGTCGATGCTGTCGTAGGTGTTGCCGGTGTTCAGGAGCGTGCCGGCCACTTCGGGGTCGAACCCGATGATGGTGGCACCGGCGAACCCTCGCTGGCCACCCTGGCCGATGAGCCCGCTGATCGTGAACGAGCGCTTGCCGGAGTCGAGCACGGCGGTCACCTGGTCGCCGACCTTGAACTTGTTCCGGTCCGCCGTGGCGCCGTCGATCACCGCTTGGGTATCGCCCTTCGGGGCGGTGCCGCTCAGTAGCCGGGTCCCGCTGAGCACCGTCTCGCCGCCGAAGTCGATGGCGCCGGTGGGGGCACCCTGCGTCTTGATCGGCTTGCCGGCCTTGTCGAGCATCGGGGCCGAGCGGAACAACGTGCCGCTGGCCACGTCCACACCGTCGACCTTGCGGATGGTGTCGAGCAGCGCCGCCGGAACCGGGTCGCGCTGGGCCTGACCCTGATCGCCGAACACGGCCTTCGTCCGGACCTGGGCGTCGATGCCCTTGGAGATCTCGGTGAAGAGACCGTTGAAAGTGTTGTTCAGACCGTCGGAGACGATGAAGGAGGCGGACACGAACGACGTGCCGAGCACGACGGCCACCAGCGCGAGCGCGAGGCGGACCTTGTGGGCGACGAGGTTCTTGATGGTGAGCTTGCCGACCATGATCAGCTCCCGAAGCGCTTCATGCGGTCGAGGACGCGCTCGGCTGTGGGCGCGAGCATCTCGTCGACGACCTTGCCGTCGTTCAGGAACACGACTCGATCGGCGTATGCCGCGGCGACGGGGTCGTGGGTGACCATCACGATCGTCTGACCGAGCTCTCGCACGGCGCGGCGCATGAAGTCGAGGATCTCGGCCCCGGCGCGCGAATCGAGGTTGCCGGTCGGCTCGTCGGCGAAGATGATCTCCGGCTGGCTGGCCAGTGCACGGGCCACGGCGACGCGCTGCTGCTGCCCGCCCGACAGTTCGCTCGGGCGGTGCGTGAGGCGCGACCGCAGGCTCACGGTGTCGATCACGGTGTCGAGCCAGGCCTGGTCTGGCTTACGTCCTGCAAGGGCCATCGGTAGTGTGATGTTCTCCAGCGCGTTGAGTGTGGGCACCAGGTTGTAGGCCTGGAAGACGAAGCCGATGCTGTCGCGACGCAGCTGGGTGAGCTGCTTCTCGTTGAGCGTCGACAGGTACGTCTGACCGAGGTAGACGCTGCCACCCGTGAGCGAATCGAGCCCGGCAAGGCAGTGCATCAGCGTGGACTTGCCGGAGCCCGACGGGCCCATGATCGCCGAGTACTGGCCCTTGGCGAACTGGGCGGTGACACCGTCGAGGGCACGCACTTCGGAGTCGCCGCTGCCGTAGATCTTGGTCGCATCGATGGCGCCAGCGGCGACGACCATCGTGGAGGTCGGGAACGCGGCCGGAGATGTCTGGGGATCGGGCATCGCTGGGGTGGACATGGTCGCCTCTGTAGTTCTCATGGGGGTCATGGTCGGGGAACGGGGGCGTCGCGTCGTCCGTCCGGAGGCGGACGAGGGGGACGTCATACGGATGACCGCGTTGGACCGGGACCCATGCTGCATCACCCTGCAGGGCGATGCCCGATCGACCGGGTCCAGCGCGCTGGTCGTGAGGTCACCCCGCGGGCGTGCCGGGAGTCACGATCCCGTGCTCATAGGCGGCCACGACCGCCTGCACACGATCGCGCAGATCGAGCTTCATGAGAACCCGTCCGACGTGTGTCTTCACCGTTGCTTCACCGAGGAACAAGGTCGTGGCGATCTCGCCGTTCGAAAGACCGCGGGCCATGAGGTGCAGTACCTCGGTCTCGCGTTCGGTGAGCGAGCCGAGGCCGGGGAGTGGGGGCGTCGGCGTCGTGCCGGCCGCCGGTGTCGTGGCGAACGTCTCGATGACCCGACGGGTGACCGACGGCGCGAGCAGCGCATCGCCTCCGGCCACGACACGGATCGCATCGACGAGTTGCTCCGGCGGGGTGTCCTTCAGGAGGAAGCCGGACGCGCCGGCGCGCAGCGCGGCGTAGACGTAGTCGTCGAGATCGAACGTGGTGAGGATGAGCACCCGCGCCGACGGGTGGGCGATGGCGATGCGGCGGCAGGCCTCGACACCGTCCATGACCGGCATGCGGATGTCCATGAGGACGACATCGGGCTGGCTGCGCTCCGCCAGCTCGACGGCGGCAGCACCGTCGGCCGCTTCGCCGACCACCGTGAGGTCGTCCTCGGCCTCGCAGATCATGCGGAACCCGGCGCGCACGAGCGCCTGGTCGTCGACGACGAGCACCCGGATGAACCCCGTGGTCCGCGACGGCTCAGGCATCGGGCGCGGCGACGAAGTCGGTAGCGAGGTGCAGGGATCGGGCGCCGCTCGCCGGATCGGTCGTTGCTCCGGCAACGTCGGTCCTTGGCCCGGCGATGGCGGCCGTCTCGTCAGCGGACGCGCGGGCGAGTGGCAGGCGGGCGGAGACCATCCAGCCGCCGCCCGTCCTCGGTCCGACGTGCAGGGTCCCCCCGACGAGCGAGACGCGTTCGCGCATGCCGACGAGCCCGTGACCATCACCATCGGCGAGCGGCACGCTCGCCCCTCGGCCGTCGTCGGTCACCGTGACGTCGACGTGCTCGGGCGCGTACGTGACGTCGACCGCGGCGCGAGCAGGACCGGCGTGCTTGCGCACGTTCGTCAGCGCCTCCTGCACGATGCGGTACGCCTGCAGGTCCACGATCGAGGGCAGCGCCCGGGGCACACCGACGATGGTCACGCGCACGGCGAGTGACGGATCGGCAGCGGCCAGCTGGTCGAGCTGGCCGAGCGACGGTTGGGGGGCCATCACCGTCGGCTCCTCGCCGCGCAGCACCCCGAGCAGTCGGCGCATCTCCGTCAGCGCCTCGCGCCCCGTCGCCTCGACGTGGGTCAGTGCCTCGCTCGCCTGCTCGGGGCGGGTGGCGAGGACACGGCGGGCGGCACCCGCCTGGACGACCATGACGGACAGCGAGTGGGCGACGACGTCGTGCATCTCGCGGGCGATTCGTCGTTGTTCGTCGGCGAGCGTCTGGTGCGCCACCATCTCGCGTTCTCGGGCGAGATGCTGGCCGCGCTCTTCGAGATCGGCGATGCGCTGGCGGCGCCGCCGGACGTTGTCGCCCATCACGAACGCGGTGCCGAACACGATGGTGTTGCCGACGACGTCGCCGAGAGGGCCGAGTGCGTGATGGCCGATCACGGCGCGGCCGATATTGACGAGCGCCAGCCCGCCGATGAGCGTGGCGGCCGTGCGGGTGACGCGCCGCCGATTCGCGCTGTACGCCCCAACCGAGTATGCGGCCACGAGCGGGCCGAGCTCCTGGCCGGTCCCGTTGTAGCTGCGGATCTGGAACGCGCTGACGGCGACGATGGTGACGACGAGAACGGCCACCGGCCAGCGCCGGCGGACGACGATCGTCATCGTGGCGCCGAGCGAGAGCAGCACGGCGAGCACGTCGACGCTGCGTGGGGGTGTGCCCACCGATGTCGTCGCGCCCGAGGACGGCGAGGCCAAGAACAGCCCGATCCCGGTGGACACGGTGAGCGCCAGAGCGATGGCGAGGTCGGCGTGGCGCCCGAGGCGATGTCTCCCGGCCTCGAACAGGGCCTGGAGCCGTCGGATTGCCGTCACCCGGGGGACGGTACCCCGTGCCGCCGGTCTGGGCGTCCGCCTTGCGGTGGAAGTCCCTCCACCGAGCGGGTGAGAACGCGCACGACTTCGCGGGCGAATCTCGATAGCGTGGTCGGCGGTGCGTCCCTCCCGCGCCGGTAACGAACCCACCGGGCCCGACGGGACGCCTGACGTCGACGTGAACTGTCCGAGCTGCTCCCGAGCCACCCCCGCGGGGGCATCGTTCTGTCCCGCGTGCGGTTCGGCGGTGGCGACGACCGGACTCGGCCGGGGTGACGAGCGTCGCGTGGTGACCGTGCTGTTCGCCGACGTCGTGGGGTTCACCTCTCTGGCCGAGCATCGCGACCCCGAGCAGGTGCGCCGGCTGATCGACAGTTGCATGCAACGCCTGGTGGCCGACGTGCACACCCACGGCGGCCGGGTGGACAAGATCCTCGGCGACGGCGTGCTCGCCCTGTTCGGTGCACCCACTGCCCACGAGGACGACGCCGAGCGCGGCGTGCGGACCGGGCTGGCGATGCAGGCCACCGTCGCCGAGCTGGCCGACGAGCTCGCCGAGTCGGTTCGTCTTCGAGTCGGGGTGAACACCGGTGAGGTGCTCGTCGGCGCGCTCGTTGCCGGTGGCGACTACACGGCGATGGGCGACGTCGTGAACCTGGCCGCCCGGCTGCAGACGGAGGCGCCTGCGGGCTCGGTGCTCGTCGGGCCGGCCACCTACGCGGCGACCGAGTCGGCAATCCGATATGAGCCAGCGGGACTGGTTACCGTGCGCGGGCGCGTCGAGCCGGTCGAGGCGTGGCTCGCGTTCAAGCCACTCGGCCGGCCGGGAGCGCGCCACACCCGTCGGCACCTCCCGCTTGTCGGGCGCGAGGCCGAACTGGCCACGCTGCTCGCCGCGCTCGACCTCTCGCTCACCCGGCAACGCCCGATGGCCATCGCCATCGAGGGCGAGGGCGGCATCGGCAAGAGCCGGTTGGCCGACGAGCTGCTCGAGATCGCCGGGGAGCGGCACGGCGTGCTCGCTGCCACCAGCCGTTGCCTGCCGTACGGTGAGTCGTCGGCGCTCGCGCCGCTCGCATTCGTCGTGCGCCCGCTGCTCGATCTCGGCCCCGACGAACCGGTGCAGGCCGAGCTCATTGCCGACGCTGTACGCCGTCTCGGGGCCACGGTCGCCGTGCCGGCCGAGCGGCTCGTCGACGCGCTCGTGCACCTCCTCGGTGGCCCGTCGCCGCTCGACGGCATCGATCCGGAGAGCGCTCGCGAAGAGGTCGTACGGGCCGTCGCGTCGGTGATCGCGGCGGCGTCGCGCCGTCGGCCGGTGCTCATTCGGGTCGGCGACCTGCACTGGGCCGACAGCTCGCTCGTCGACGCCCTCGGTCGGCTGCTGGCGCGCCTCGGCAACGTGCCCGTCGCCCTGCTCACCACCGCCCGCATCGACGAAGATCTCGCCTGGCCGCCGAGCGGCGCCCGACATTCCACGGTCGTCCTACGACTCGACCCCTTGGCCGACGACGACGCCGATCGGCTCGTCGGGCTGCTCATCGGCGGCGCCGACGACGAACTGCGCCGTGACGTCCTGCTGCGCAGCGGCGGGAACCCGTTGTTCATCGAGCAGCTCGCCGGCCTGGTGGCCGAGACCGGCTCCGTGCCGCCGGCCGGGTCCGCTCTGCCGGACACGTTGCGGGGCATGGTCGCCGCCCGCCTCGACGCGCTCGCGCCGGGCGAACGCGAGGTGCTCGACAACGCCGCCGTGCTCGGCATGTCGGGCCGCTGGGCGATGCTCGAACGGTTCGGCCACGAACGGGGTCAGCAGCCGCGCCGCTCGATGCTCGACGCCCTGGCCGCCGCCGAACTGCTCGAGGTCGACGGGCCGACGTGGCGCTTCCGGTCGCCGTCGGTGCGCGACGTCGCCTACCAGATGCTCACGAAAGCATCGCGGGCCCAACGCCACGCCGGTGTCGCCGCCGCGATAGAGGGGCGCAAGTCGGCCGGTGGCGAGGTGCCCGATGTGCTCGCGCACCATTGGCTACAGGC